>NZ_JAXDSS010000052.1:0-59022 GCF_034090345.1 Peptoniphilus sp.
ATACTACTCCTCAAATTCGTCAGAATATTTCTTGAAAAAATCATAATATACTCTAACATTCTCAAGTTCTGTCCAATCCTTTAAAGTTGCAAAATCTCCGTCCAAATCATAAATTTTGGCATGCTTAAGTGACAAAATAAATGGAGAATGAGTTGCTATTATAAATTGACACCCAAAAAATCTGACGCTTTCCTCTAAAAATTTAATCAACTCAAGTTGTCTTTTAGGCGACAAACTATTTTCAGGCTCATCCAATAAATAAAGAGCATTCTCCCTTATTCTATTTTGAAAATACATAAAAGCACTCTCTCCATTTGAATACTCTCGTGTATTATTTATAAGATTATTTCTCACATACTGAGACTGCGATATCTTTCGTGTCATATTTATTTTTTTCAGTTTTTCATAATCGTCCAACGACCTCAATTGAAAATCAGTATATTTATTTTCCAAATACTCCTCAAAAAGCTCTTCCCTTTTTGACGAAATTCCATTATTTATACTTCTCAAATCAAGCATAAAATTAAATACATCATCAGAAGTTATGATTTCACTTGTCTTCGGTATCTTATTATCCAATTCATAATGGCACAGATTAATATAATCTTCAAAAAAATTGGACCTATTATATAAAGCATCTCTATTTAATCTTAATTTTTCAGATATAATATTCAAAATAGTAGACTTCCCCGATCCATTTCCCCCGTACAAGATAGTTATTGGTTCAAAATCAAGACGAGTAAGCCTATTTTTTCTAAAAATTTGGAAAGGATAATATGTATCATAGCAAGTCTTTTTCAAAGTCATAAAAAAATATGCTTCATCTTCCATCGTAGGAAATTTAAATTCCTTTAAATACAACACACTTTTCCCTCCCTTAAAACTAAATCTTATACCGATTATAAAATTAAAAAATACTTTTTTCAAATGATGTAAATTAAAAAAGTCGGTTCACCCGACTCTTTCATAGTTATTTATTTACTTTAACAATCGGAATCCATAACTCCATCTTATAATTTTCTTCATCCATGTTACCCTCTCCATATACTTCAAAATCTGGAGCTCCTGAATGCATATATCCATTTTGTGGAAAAAATACTTCCATAGCATATTTCCATCCATTGTGAATACTTTCAGGTATTTTACCTTCTAAACTCAATATTGCATATTCACTTTCTTCTACTTCTACAATGTCAAGTCCAATCTTCTTAGCAGCATCTACGTCTTTGACATCACAACAAACCATATAATTAATATTATTACAGTCTTTGACATCATAACACATACCATACATCTGTCCATTACCAAGCTTTAACAATTCATCATACCTAAATTTAGAATAAAATCTTTCCCACAATTTTGAACATTCTGAAGTATCAATATTTTTTGATTTTATTCCTGCAACTTTAAATCCACTCTTTTTCTGTATGCTTATATTCATATCTCTGCCTCCACTTACTTTTACAGATAACTGTACACGAGAAACAATATTAAAATTTGCTCCTCTTCTCACTTCTACAGGAGAAATCCCATGAAATCTTTTAAATGCATTTGTAAAAGAATTTGAAGACTCATATCCATATTTTATGGCTATATCTATTACTTTAATTTTAGTTTCTCTTAAGTCAATAGCAGCTTTAGTTAATTTTCTATATCTAATGTACTCAGATAAAGTCATGTCTGTTAAGATAGAAAAAATTCTACTAAACATTGATAATGAATAGCCAGAAAAGTTTAAAATTTTCTTTTCTTCAATTTCTTCACACAAAACTGTCTCAATATAATTAATTGTACTATTAAAAGATTCAATAATATTATTCATGAATTCTCTCCTTTAAATAAAAGTATACTTGCGCATAAAATTTAATCCTCATAATTTCTGTACAGATATAGTGGAATTATTCATTTTAAAAATCTATAAAAATTTGGAAACCGTCACCTATCTTAGATCTATAAACTATATTACCATTTAATTTATTAACATTATCTTCAATAGCTTTCAAACCATTTCCTTTAAATATAAAATTACACCCTCTTCCATCATCTATAATTTCTACTCTAATACCATCTTTTATCCTAATAAAAATATTTATTTTACTTGACTGCCCATGTTTTATACTATTCGATATAGATTCCTTTATTATTCTATATACTAAACTCTGTTTATATCTATCTATTCCATTTAAATCTCCATCATAATCTATATTAAGTTCTAAAATCCTTGTACTATTAATTTCTTCCACCAATTCATTTATCTTATTTTTTAAACTTTTAAAATCATCTTCATTAAGTGCATATACAGCATCTCTCAAACTATCCATACTTTTTTCTGCCAAATATTTAGATTTTTTCAATAAACCCTTACACATATTGATATCTTTATCCACAACCTTATTAGCAACATCTAGATTCATATTAAGTGCAACTAAGTTGTGTCCTAAAAAATCGTGTATTTCTCCAGCTATTCTATTCCTCTCTTCAAACAATGTAAGTTCCTTAACTCTTTTATTTATTTCCAAAATCTCTTCATATGCCTTTTCCAATTCTATATTTAAATTTTTTATTCTCAATCTTTCAAATACAACTATTTTGTAAGAATATACTAGTAAACAAAAAAATATTAAATATATCATAAGCATTGAAACATCTAATATATAATCTTGAAAATTTAGCTTCATAAAACTTGTGCTCAAATTAACTTTTCTCACTAAACTTGATATAAAAATTACCATCAATGAAGTTAAAGTTATATACAATGCCTCTTTATCACTTCCAAACAGAACTGTCTCATAAATAATCATAAAATATAAAATATCTGTATATCCACCTATTTTACAAACTATAAAACTACCAAGTATTAAATAAATTAAAATGGATACAATTAAAGAAACTTTATTTTTAAAATAATTATTTACACGCAAATAATTATTTATAGAAAAAAATAAGAAAATGGATAAAAAGAAAATTAAATTATGTCCGTGTGCCTTAGTTCTATTTATGACTTCTATTCCTATCATAATGTGTAAAATAATATTAATATATAAATTATATTTAAATGTTTTTTTCATTATTCACTTCCTAATGCTCAATAACATATTATTTTTGTACTTTATATAAAAAATAAAAACTATAATAGATAAGATAAATCCTATTATGAAAAACGATAATTTACCACCTGAAAATCTATATAGATAGACTCCTAGAATTGGACCTATTGACTTTCCAATTCCTAATGCTTGTCAATAATTTCCATAAGCTATACCTATTTTTGGGGACTCTGTTATCTCAATTAAAATACTGCTGGAAGCTTGAGTATAAAATACCTCTGTCATTAAAATAGCAGTAAAAATACTTATAAAAAATATTCCTGAATTACTTAATGATATCATCATATACAGTACAGATGTAAATAATATTCCATAAAAAGCACTATCATATTTATTAGCCTTGCTAATAAATTTCCCCAGCTTACTCGGTAGAAAAATCATAAAAACTGCTGATGGCAAATATAAATATGCTAGTGAATTAATTTCTGAAATTACATTCTCCTTAAAATAGATAAGATATAAAGGAGAAGTTAAACTTGTCACAAACGATACAATCCCTATATACAGAAAAAAATTATTTTTTTTAATAATTTTACTTTTAAACCACATTTCATTCTTATTTTCCAAAAATGATGTATCATAGAAATAATTTTTAGCCTTGTATAGAGCAAGTAAATTTACGAAAATAAAAAATATAGATATAAATTTTAATCCCTCTTGTAATGAAAATTTAAATAATAAAGGTAATATTAATAAACATCCTGTTATACTCCCCTTACTAAAAGTTTCATTAATTATTCCAAAATTAATTGATATGTCAAATTCATTACTTAAACCAGCTACTGATGAATCAAAACTCACAAGTAAAAAAGATTCTCCTATACTGTAAATTACAGTACCTATAATAACATTAATAAAACTATATCCTTTTATAAAAACCGCCATAGAAATAATATGTAAAATAATTCCGCTAAATATTCCGCTTTTTCTTCCCTTATTATCAATTATTTTACCTACTATCCTTCTAAACAAAACTCCGAATATATTAAATACCGAATAAAAACCCCCTAGGTGTATAATGTTTGTTTCAAAAGATAGAATATAAACTGGTATAAATATACTTATAAATATTTTCGAAAAAGATGTATAATACACAATTCTTTTTAATTCTCTCAATTTACAACCTACTTTCTTATAATATTTCTAAAACTTGCTAACTACAAAAATATTATAAAAATATAAGATGTTTATCAAAACTGAATAAAGTAATGATATTTATGTAAAAACCATTACTAAAGTCATAATTTTATTTAATTAGTATAGCCAATTGAGTTCTATCTCTAATTTCTAATTTATCTAATATTTTGGTTATATGATTTTTTACAGTTCCCTCTGTTATAAAAAGTATCTCACTTATTTCTTTATTAGATTTCCCTTCACTAACTAAAATAGCTATTTCATATTCTCTATTAGTTAAAATGGAAAAATTTTTATTCTTCTTAAAATTTTCTTCTAAACTATCTCTATCAATAAAATCCACCATCTTTTTTGCAACTTCAGGTTGCATTAACACATTTCCACTATATACCATTTCTATGGATTTAACTAACTTATCTGAATTTATATCTTTTAATAAATAACCGTCAGCTCCATTTTTTAAACCCTCAAAAATATATTTATCTTCATTAAAAGTAGTCAGTATTAATACTTTAATGTCTGGATATCTTTCTTTGATAATCTTTGTTGCCTCTACTCCATCCATTACCGGCATTCTAATATCCATTAATATTAAGTCTACATTTACCTTGGATACAAAATCTATAACTTCTTTTCCATTATTAACCTCTCCAACTACGTTTATATTTTCATATAAACTCAATATCATCGAGATTCCATCTCGTATTAAACTTTTATCATCTGCTATTAAAATATTTATCACTTTATATCCCTCATATGGCTTTTTTTAATTATACCATTTCATACAGAATAAATTTATTTCTTTTAAATCTAAACTTTTAGATAGTCTTAAAAAGATAGTATAATTTATGAAAATAAAAATTTTTAATGCATCTAGCTTTTTTAGGAGTCTTTTAATTTAATAATTTTATGCTCTTTGTGAAAGCTAACAATTATAAAAATCGGCATAGCCAGCTTATACCAACTACACCGATTGTTTTTGAAATAAATTTTTATTCTTCCATTATTTTTTTTGCTTCTTTTGATAAGTCTGATTCTTCTATGTGGACTTCTCCTTCAACCGGTTCTTGTTCACCACTTATTATTTTTTCAAATTCATTTCTTGTAATTGTTTCTTTTTCAAGTAATGTATCCGAAACTTTTAATAGTCTGTCCATATTTTCAGAAAGTATAGCTTTACATTTAGCATATGCTTCATCAATCATTCTCTTAACTTCTTGGTCAATTGCATATGCTGTCTGTTCTGAATAATTTCTGCTTCTTCCCAAATCACGACCTATAAATACTTCTCCTTCATCTGTTGAAAGATTTATAGTACCTATTTTTTCACTCATTCCATATTCAGTGACCATATCTCTTGCCATTTGAGTTGCCCTTTGAATATCGTTATGTGCTCCGGTGGAAATGTCATCTAATACAAGGTCTTCAGCAACTCTTCCGCCTAGTAGTGTAACTATTTTATCTTCCATTTGACCTTTTGTCATAAAAGTCAATTCTTCTTCTGGTAGATATGAAGTAAATCCTCCTGCCATTCCACGAGGTATTATTGTAATCATATCGACAGGGTCTGTATTTTTTAGTGAAACAGATACAACTGCATGACCTGCTTCGTGAACTGCTGTAAGTTTTCTTTCTTTTTCTGTAACTACTTTAGATTTTTTAGCTGGACCTGCTTGAACTTTTATAGAGGCTTCATCGACATCTTCCATGCTGATTTTTATTTCGCCTCTTCTAGCTGCTAAAAGAGCTGCTTCATTCATCAAATTTTCAAGATCTGCCGGAGTAAATCCCGGTGTTCTCTTTGCTATGGTCTTCAAATTTACATCTTCTGCAATTTTTTTATTTTTAGAGTGTATTTCTAGTATTTGTTCTCTACCTTTTACATCAGGCTTTCCAACATAAACAGTTCTGTCAAATCTTCCCGGTCTCATTAGCGCCGGGTCAAGTATGTCAGCACGGTTAGTAGCCGCCATAACTATTACACCTTCATTTTCTCCGAAACCATCCATTTCAACTAACAGTTGGTTTAATGTCTGTTCTCTTTCGTCATGTCCTCCGCCTACTCCGGCTCCACGACGTCTCCCAACTGCATCTATTTCGTCTATAAATATTATGCAAGGTGCATTTTTCTTAGCTGATTCAAATAAATCTCTAACACGACTAGCTCCAACCCCTACAAACATTTCTACGAAGTCTGAACCGCTCATTATAAAGAAAGGTACCTTAGCTTCTCCTGCAACAGCTCTTGAAAGATAAGTTTTACCGGTCCCCGGAGGACCTACCATAAGTACCCCTTTTGGAATTCTAGCTCCCATCTCAACGAATTTTTTAGGACTTTTTAAGAAATCCACTATTTCAGATAGTTCTTCTTTTTCTTCCACTAATCCTGCAACTTCGTTGAATGTTACCACCTTTTTATCTTCCGGTTTAATCATTCTAGCTTTACTTTTGCCAAAGCTCCCCATCTTAGAACCGCCACTTCCTTGTGTATGATTCATCATATAGTACCAAGCACCTACAAACACTACAAGTATCAATATTGTCGGTATCCATTCAACATAAAACGGTTTAACTTTAATTGGCTCTTGTGAAATATTTATATCACCTGTACTCACTTTAGGAGCTATATATTTTTCATATATATTTACTCTCGATTCACTTGGAAGATAGGTAATATATGCTTTTTCATTTTTTAATTTATATGTTACTTTCGAATCATCATAGTGTATATCTGTTACTTCATTTTTTTCAAGTGCTTGTACAAATTTAGTTGCGGAAACTTTATCTACCACTTCCTGCGGTGGAGTTATCATTCTAAAGCCAAATAAAACAAGTCCTATTAACATCAAATAGAGTAATATCCCACTTATTCTCTTATTCAATACATACCTCCTGTTTAAATATTTTCTTCAGAGTTATCATATATACCGATGTATGGTAAATTTCTGTAATTTTGATTATAGTCCATACCAAATCCAACTACAAATTTATCTTCTATTTCAAATCCTATATATTTACACTCTATTTCTTTTAATCTTCTTTCAGGTTTTGAAAGCAATGTAACTATTTCAACAGACTTTGCACCTCTTTTTTTTAAATTTTCAATAAGGTATCCCAAAGTATTTCCTGTATCTATAATATCTTCAACTATCAAAACATCCTTCCCAACTAGCTCAATTTCGACATCTTTTTTGATATTTACATTCCCTGTGGACTCAGTTCCTTCATAGCTTGAAACTTGCATAAATTCCATATAGACATTTTTATTAATTTTTCTAACTAAATCTGCCATGAAAATAGTAGACCCTTTTAGAATCCCTATCATCAAAATTTCGCCATCATAATCCTTTTCTATTGCTTGTGCCAATTCAAGAATTCTATTTTGTATTTTATCTTCACTGATTAGCACTTCTTTTATATTACCCAATTTATACCTCCAAGCTTATACTGATTATCTTTTCAGTCATACTTTCTATCTTGTATTTTTCATTCATTCTATATGGAGCAATCCAAATTATATTTTCATCATCAACTATTAGTGGTACAAAATCTCTTTTGTACTTAGGAATTCTATTATCTATTAAAAAATCTTTTATTTTTTTGGAGCCTTTCATTCCTATTGGAGTAAATTTATCTCCATCTCTTTTATTTCTAACTCTCAACTTCCCTTTAATCTTTGAGGCATCTAATTGAATTGAATTTTTACCCTTTTTAATGCCTTCTTCAACAATCAAAGTTCCTAATTGAGTTTTATTTATTCCAAATTTTAAAGTTTCATCAATCTTTTCAACTTCTTTTTTTAAAAATAAATATCCTTGAGAAATTTCAAAAATTAATTTATGCACTGTAATTGATGCAGAATCTTGCTTTATTAAATCAACTATATTTTCAATCTGTACTTTCCCAACACCCTCGATAAGATTTAACCTTCTAAGATATTCTCTTATTATGATACTTATTAAATATTCATCTTCATCTTTCAAAAGTTTAATATCTAATACATCTTCTTTCATATTATTCAAAAAATATCTATCAACTATTTTTTGAAAATATGTATTTTGTTTATGCGCTAAATCTTGTAGCCTTAAAAGAGCTCCTTTAAAATTAGAATTTAAATTTTCTTCAATGTATGGAATTAATTCAAGTCTTAATCTATTTCGATTATATATAGCCATTGAGTTTGTCTCATCTTCTACATGGTCTATTCCATTTTCCAAAAGATACTCTTCTATTTCCCTACGACTAATGTTTAGCATTGGTCTGTATAAATCTCCATTTACATACTCTATGGACTGTAACCCTTCTAAACCGGTTCCCCTAATTATCCTATACAGAATAGTTTCGACTTGGTCATCTTGGTTATGAGCCGTAAATATTTTTGTGTTAAAAGTTCTAAAGAACTCATATCTTAAAAATCTTCCTGCTTCTTCTGAACTCATCTTATTTTCTTTAGCAAATTCATCCATGTTAACATCAATGGTTTCAAATTCGAGTTCTAATTTTTGAGCAATATCCCTTACAAAATCTTGATCTCTTTTTGCAGTTGCTCTTATCCCATGATTTACATGACAAACTTTAATTTTTATATTGAATTCTTCTCTTAGCAAAAATAAATTGTAGAGTAAAAACATGCTGTCTGCTCCGCCTGAGCACGCAACTATGACTTCTTCTCCACCATCTATCATATTATATTTTTTTAAGTTTTTATAAAATGATTTATTATATTTCATATCAAAAAAATATGGCCATCTTTGATGGCCATTATCTACGAGATCTACCTGTTCCCATTTTGGCATTTTGTCTTGATCTTGCTTGTTCGTATTTTTCATTTGAATCTTTTAAAAACTTTGAAAGTTTATCTTCAAAAGAAGAGTCTTTTTCAGTTTTTTCAAAATCGACTACAGCCGGTTTAGAGGTCTTCGGAAGTGCTTGTTTTATCGAAAGATCAATTTTGCCATCTTCCATTGAAAGTATTTTAACTTTTACTGTTTGACCTTTCTCTAAATGGTCACTGACATTTTCAACGTATGAATCTGATATTTGGGATATATGTACTAATCCGCTTTGTTCTTCCGGTAAACTAATAAACGCACCAAATTTCATTACATTTGATACAACACCTTCTACTATTTGGCCTACAGTTAATGCCATTAAATAATTCCTCCTATGTTCTTCTATTATTTTTTCTCGGCTTTTTCCTTATCAATATAAACTACCTCTCTAGGTTTAACCATCCCAAGGTCTTCTCTTGCAACTTTTTCAATAAACTCAAGAGAACCTGATGATTTTTTTTCTTCTTCAAGATTTTTTATATCTGACTTTAAAGTTTTTATTTCCCTATTGTATTCAGCTAACTGAATATTTTTATCATGAGCTTTAGACATAGCTGTGCTCATATTGTGCCCAGCATAAATCGCCGAAATAATCACGATAGCTATGTATATTTTAGGAATTCCTCTTCTTTTCATAAAATAGCCTCCAAAGTCATTATCACACCCAAAAGTAGTTTTTTCAAGGAGTTAGTCAATAATTTTATACAAACTATCAGCTTCATCCTTTTTTACATGCTCTTTTATCTCTAAGACTTCTACTCTTCTTGTAGAATTGCCAAATTCTATTTCAATTATATCTCCAACTTTAACTTCAGTTGATGGTTTTGCCACATTCTTATTCACTTTAATATGACCACCTTCAGCTGCTGTCTTAGCTACAGTTCTTCTAACTATAATCCTTGATATTTTTAAAAATTTATCTAATCTCATATTAAAAATGGGAGCTACTTATGCCCCCAATAGCTTATTTGCTTTTATTTACCGCTTCTTTTAATGCTTTACCTGATCTGAATACAGGAGCATTTGACTTAGGAATCTTGATAACTTCTTCAGGATTTCTTGGGTTTCTTCCTTCTCTTGCTTTTCTTTCTCTAACTTCGAAAGTTCCGAATCCTACTAATTGTACTTTTTCTCCATCTGTAAGAGCTTCTTGTACTGATTCTAAAAATGCGTTAAGAGCCATTTCAGCATCTTTTTTTGTTAAATTACTTTTTTCTGCTATGCTTGTTACTAATTCTGATTTGTTCACTATAAATCCTCCTTTATTAATTGCCGTTTCAGCCATATTTTTTGCTGTGCAATTACCTTATCTTCTAAGACTATCGTTATTATACCCTATCTTACCTAATCTTTCCACTTAAATTTATAAAAAAAGCCTAATTTTAGACATTTTTATTGTAAATTTCCTGTAAAATATCGTATATATAACTCTCTCCATTTGTGTCAACTGCAACTAATTCCTCTAAATCATTTTTTAAATTTTCAATTAGTTTTTTTACATCTACCTCTATTCTCTTATCTTCTTTTCTAAATTTATTTAATATATCTCCAAACCCAACTATATCTGATTTTGGAATATAGATTACACACTGGTGATTATATTCCATTCTGTCCATTTCATATATGGATATATATTCCACAACTTCATCTTCGAGTCCGGCATTTTTTATAAAATAAATTTTGTATTCATCCCCGTATATTTCAGATAGAGACAATTTTAAGTCTATTGCCGTTCTCATGTTATAAACTTGAGTTATTGCTATATCAAGCTTAGTGTTTATATTAAAAGTAGTGAAATCATCTGCATCAAGTAGCATAAATCCTTTCGACGGATCTCTTTTCACAGCATTTAAAATATGTTCTATAAAGCTCACTCCAGCCACTAAATTAATATCAACTTTCTTTTCAACTAATTTTAAAACTGTTCTTTCTGCTATAAGTGGCGTTCCCGGTACAAAATAGTTTATATCACCATCTTTTGATTTTTCAATTAGTATTTCTACGATTTTATCGTAAACTTCTTCAAATGTATCTTCACTTTCGTATAGACAGTCAAATGTCTTATATTCTATATTTAATTCAATAAATTTTTTAATTGCATCTACTTTTTCAGTCCTCAAATAATTTGGATTGCCATCTTTTATATATTCCAAAGCTTGTAAAGTGATGCCATATTGGTCTGTTGCACCAAGTCCTATTATATTTATCATCTTATAAAAAAGGTGGCTGAAAGCCACCCCTCCTCTTTTCTAATTATTTGCTCTTTTCTTCTGTCTTTTCAGTATTTTTTACATCCTTATTTTCTTTTTTATTTGAAGCTTTGTTTTCTGCAGCTTTTTCTTTTGTTTCTACTGTTGAATTTCCAACTTCATCTGCCGGTGTTTCTTTACTCTTGTCTTCTGCTTTTGTTGCTGCCGGTAATTTAAATTCTTCAGGAATTTCAATATCGTCTTTTACATTTATATATTTTTCTACTTTAGCTTCTTTTTTAAGATTATCAAGATAATCTTTATATTTTTGCTGAGTTACAGCACTTTCAATAGTTTCTTTAACTTCTTCTAATTTCTTATTTTCAAATCTATTAAGCTTAATAATATGGAAACCGAATTGAGATTCTACCGGATCAGATATTTCTCCAACTTTAATAGTTTTAACAACATCTTCAAATTCTTTTACCATCATTCCATTTGAAAATTCTCCAAGCTCTCCGCCTTTTTCAGCTGAACCTTTATCTGTTGATTTTTCTTTTGCAATTTGAGCAAAGTCAGCACCTTTAGATAACTCCTTCTTGATTAAATTAGCTTCATTTACATCTTTAACAAGAATATGTGCTGCATCTGCTGTAAAGTATTCATCTTTATGTTCATCATAATATTTTTTAATTTCATCTTCACTTGCTTTAAATTCTTTTTCTTTTACTTTGTAGTATTGTTTCATTATGTTCAAGTTAGTGAAGTATTCTCTGTAATATGCTTCATTTGAACCCATTTGCTTTAATTGTTCGTTAAAAGCTTCTTGTCCACCCATTTGCTCTTTAACAGTATTTAATTCCTTGTCAATTTCTGAATCTTCTGCTTTAATCCCTAATTTTTCAGCATCTTGTTTTAAAATTTCCATATCGATTAAGTCATTTAAAACAGATTCTTTAATAACTTGGTCCATAGTTTTTGATGGATCTTGAGGTGATTTTTCTGTTAAATAACTTTCACTTCCTGCTGAAAGAGTATAATAATTTCTTTGGCTTGCGTAGTTCTTTACAAATTCTTCTTGCGTTATATCCACTCCATTAACTGTAGCGGCAACTCCTTCTTTTTTAGGTGTCCCACAAGCTGTTGTAATAAGTAATGCCGAAAGTCCCACTCCCAACACAATTTTATTAATAGTATTTTTTAAATTCAAAACATTCATCCTCTCTTTTTCTATTTATTATACACTAAGAAGCCGTTACATTGGTGTTAATTTTGTGTAACTTAACTATCCCAACAATTTTCAACAAATCTTGTAGTGGATATTTTAAACCTTTTACTATAAATCCAGGTGAGGTTCCCAAGTCAAAAGTTATATTTCTAAACATATCTTGCAACACGTTTATCAACTCTAAGTTAGGTAAGTTCTTAAGCTTTAAATCATATCTATCTCCGCTTTGTGTGATTGATGTAATACCTGATTCTCTAGCTTTATTTCTTATAAGGGAAATATCCATTAAATTAGAAACTTCTTTTGGTACATCTGAATACCTATCTATCAGCTCATCTACTAAGTCTTGGTATTCAGTCTCACTATCAATAATAGCAATTTTTTTGTAAATTTCAAGTCTTTGTTCATTATCCATAATATAGCTGTGTGGAATGAATGAATTTACTTTTATATCTACTTGTGTATCTTCAACTTCTTTAACTTCTTCTCCACGCTTTTTAGCAACTGCTTCTTTTAAATATTTTATATATAAATCATAACCTATTGAATTTACATGACCCGATTGTCTTGAGCCAAGTATGGATCCTGATCCTCTTATTTCAAGATCTTTTAGAGCAAGCTTATATCCACTTCCAAATTCCGTAAACTCCTTTATAGATTTAAGTCTCTTGGTTGCAACTTCAGTAAGTGAAACATCTTTTTCATATGTGAAATATGCATATGCAATTCTGTTTGACCTACCTACTCTACCTCTCAATTGGTACAACTGAGATAGTCCCAATCGATTGGCTTCAGTTACTATAATTGTATTTGCATTTTGAACGTCCAATCCTGTTTCAATAATTGTAGACGCTATAAGAACATCGTATTCTCCTTTAATAAAATCTATAAAAGTCTTCTCAAGCTCTCTCTCACTCATCTGACCATGAGCCATTGTAAAACTCGCCTCAGGAACTAAGTCTTTTAACTCCGCCATTTTGAGTTCCATTTCTTGAACTCTGTTAGTTACATAAAAAACTTGCCCTCCTCTTTCAATTTCTTTTATAATCGCCTCTCTAACCATAAGAGGATTGTGCTCTAACACATAAGTTTGAACTGGAAATCTCTCTTCCGGCGGTTCATCTATAACCGACATATCCCTTATACCAATCATAGACATCTGTAATGTTCTTGGAATTGGAGTTGCTGTAAGGGTCAACGTGTCCACATTTTCTTTCAAAGTCTTTAACTTTTCTTTGTGCCTTACTCCAAATCTCTGCTCTTCGTCTATAATTAATAACCCCAAGTCCTTAAACTTAACGTCCTCTGAAAACAATCTATGAGTTCCAACAACTATATCCACAAATCCGTTCTTTAAATCTTCAAGGTCTTTTTTAATCTGTGCCCTTGATCTAAATCTCGATAACAATGCTATCTTCACCGGAAAATTTCTAAACCTTTCTACGATTGTATTATAGTGTTGCTCTGCAAGTATAGTTGTCGGCACCAAAAATGCAACTTGTTTCGAATCCATAATCGCCTTAAAAGCTGCTCTAAGTGCAACTTCTGTCTTTCCATATCCCACATCGGCGCACAACAATCTATCCATTGGCTTTTCAGACTCCATATCTTTTTTAATCTCTGCTATTGAGCTTATTTGTCCTTCTGTTTCTTCGTATATAAATGCATCTTCAAACTCACTTTGCCACTGAGTATCTTCACTAAACTTATATCCCTTAATCTTCTCTCTTGTAGCATATAAATTTATTAAATCATCTGCCATATCTTCTATGTTTTTTCTTACTTTTTGCTTTGTACGACTCCATTCAACAGAGTTTAATTTATTTATTTTCGGTTTAACTCCGTCTCCAACAACATATTTATAGATCGAGTCCAAATTTTCTATAGGAATAAATAGTTTGTCTTCACCACGATATTCTAAAATCACATAGTCTTTTTGAGTTCCTTGTACTTCAAGTCTATCAGTGCCCATATACTTTCCGATACCATGGGCTTCATGTACTACATAATCTCCAACTTTTAAATCATCAAAATTTATTTTCTTTGCATTTTTATCTTTTTTGTGTTTTTTCTTGTTTGAATTGCCATAAATTTCTGAATAACTTAAAACGACGTATTTAGAATCTACTATTTCAAAGCCTTCGTGAATGCTTCCCTCTGTAACTATAATTTCAGAAGTTTTTATTTCTGTTTCAAAATCTTTATCAAACCTTGAATGTAAATCAAATTCTTCCAAAGTCGTAACAAGTTTTTTAGCTTTAGTTTCACTGCCCGCTAATATTATTACCTTATTGCCTCTGTAAACATAATCTTTTAAATCATCGATGAACAATTTTATCTTTCCTCGATAGTTTGTAGATGATTTTATTTTCACATTAAAAGGTCTTCCAGTTTTAAAATGTTTTTGAGAAACAGTTAGTGTGTTTAAAGTTATCAAATTTGAACTATTTAAAGTTTCAATCAAAAATACTTCGTCAAATTTTACATTCTCATGCACTTTTAAAGCCTCTCCTCTTGAAATCAACTCAGACAAATTATCCAAGCTGTCCCTCGAACTTGCTTCAAAATGCTCAAAAGATATGTTTGGCTCTTCCATCAAAACAATTGGTTTTTCTAAAAAATAATCAAGTACAGTTGAGGTGTGTTCAGCTTCTAAAAAAGGGGTCACCAAATCTATTATCGGCCCTATATCTCCTGCCTCAATTTTTTCTATAACTCGTTTAAATTTTTCTTCAATTCTATCCTTTTCTCTACCTATAAGCTTTATCTTTTTTAACTCAGAATTTATTTTCTTTATAACTAACTCCTTCATCTCTGAAGTTAAAATCATTTCTTGAGCTGGAAGTATTTTTATATTTTCCAAAGTATCAATTGACCTTTGAGTAGATATATCAAAAGTTCTTATCGAATCCACTTCAATATCAAAAAGCTCTATTCTATATGGATTTTCAGAATATATGTCAATTATATTTCCCCTGATGGCAAATTGACCCTGAGCTTCTACTTGTGTATATCTCTCATAACCAAGTTGAATTAGCTTTTCTTCGATATTTTCAATTATATTTTTACCTTGAATTATTTCAAATGAATAATTTTTAAAAATTTCAACCGGATTATATTTGTCTGCCAATGCCCCCAGAGTGCAAACTAAAAAATCTACTTCTCCACTTGCCAACTTTGTCATGGTTTTTAATCTACTATAAGTATTTTCTGTCGACTTAGAAAATTTATTATATAAAAACACTTCTCTTTCAGGAAAGTATTCAGTTTTTTGACCAAGACTGTTCAAGTCTTCGTATATTTTTCTGGCTTTTAAACCATCGTTAGCTACAATCACTAACGGTCTATTTTCAAAAATTGCGTATGCAAAATGAGAAGTTGCTGATGGAGTTGCCCCATAAATGTGTAAGGTTTCTCCTCTCTCTATGCTGCTCTGAATTTCTGAAAAATTACTTAAATTTCTAAAACCGTATTTCAATAACAATATTTTCTCCTAAAATTTAATATAACAAGTAAAATCGGGAAGAGTACTCCCCGATTAATTAAACTTATTCATTGCAGCATCTACTCCATTTTCAATAATTTCTACAACCGAGTCTGCTGCTCTTTCTATAGCATTTTCTATCTTAGAGCCATCTGCTTTACTAAATCCCCCAAGCACATAGTCAGCTAAATCTATTTTATGTTCGTTGTTTCCAACGCCTATCTTCACTCTCAAAAACTTATCACTTTGTACCTGATATATAATTGACTTCAAACCGTTATGTGTTCCAGCAGAGCCACTTTTTTTAATTTTAAGCGTATATGGGGTTATATCTATATCGTCAACTAAAATAATCACATTTTCAGGTTCAACTTTGTAAAAATTCATAACTTCTCTAATTGACTCCCCACTGTTATTCATATAAGTTTGAGGTTTTAACAATATTACTTTTTCATTATTTATTCGAACTTCTTCATATAGTCCTTTAAATTTTATCTTTTTAACTTTCACATTGAATTTTTCTGCTAATTTATCAATTGCCAAAAATCCAACATTGTGTCTTGTGTACTCATAATTCTTGCCCGGATTACCAAGGCCCGCTACTATATACAAACAATCACCTTATTCAAACATTTCACTTACTGAACTATTTGAGTTTATTCTTCTTATCGCAGCCGCAAATAAACTTGCAACAGATACTACATCAATCTTTTCAATTTTCTTTTCTTCAGCCAGGAAGATTGTATCAGAGATAATAAATTTCTCCATAACACTGCTTTCTAATCTTTCAGTTGCCGGTCCCGATAGTACCCCATGAGTTGCACAACCATATACCTTCTTTGCTCCTTTTGCCTTTAAAGCTTCTGCCGCTTTACAAATAGTTCCTGCCGTATCAATTATATCATCAACCAAAATGCAATTTTTACCTTCAATATCTCCAATTATATTCATAACTTCTGATACATTTGGCTTTGGTCTTCTTTTTTCTATAATTGCTATAGGTAAATTTAATTGGTTGGCAAACTTTCTTGTTCTAGTTACACCACCTAAGTCAGGAGAAACTACTACAAAGTCTTCTCCTTCAACTATATCTTTAAAATATTTTGCAAGAGTTGGGACTGCTGTCAAATGATCAACAGGAATATTGAAGTAACCTTGAATTTGACCTGCGTGTAGGTCCATAGTAACTACCCTATTTGCTCCGGCAACTGTTAAAAGGTCTGCCACTAATTTAGATGTAATTGGTTCACGAGCCTTGGTTTTACGGTCTTGTCTTGCATATCCATAGTATGGAAGTACAACATTTATATGACCCGCTGAAGCTCTCTTAAGGGCATCTACCATAATCAACGTTTCCATTAAATTCTTATTTACAGGATTTGAAGTTGATTGAATCACATAAACATCTCTTCCTCTAACTGTTTCTGCGATGTCTATTGCTATTTCACCATCAGAAAATGTCTTTACTTCACATTTTCCCATTTCCACTCCAAGTTCTCTGCAAATATCCTCAACCAACTTTTTGTTTGAATTACCTGTAAATATTTGAATATCTCCTGAAACTGACATAACTACCTCCTGTTTAAACCTTTCTTTGTTACCCAACCTTCAATATCTCTTCTGTCTGCTCTCTCTATTGCCAATTGATCTTCGCCAACATCCTTTGTTATTGTGGAACCAGCTGCTATATAGCCATTTTTCTCAACATGAACCGGTGCAACTATGTTGGAATTAGACCCTAAAAAAGCTCCTTCGTCTATTTTGCTTCTAAATTTATTCTTTCCGTCGTAATTTACAAACACTACCCCACAACCAACATTGACATCTTCTGCCACATCAGCATCTCCAATATATGCAAGATGGCCAGCTTTAGAGCCGTCACCAAAATTTGTATTCTTAACTTCTACAAAATTACCTATTTTAACTTTTTTACCCACATTGCTCTTAGGTCTTAAATGTGCAAATGGACCTATTGTAGTTCCATCTCCAACAACAGATTCTTCAATTAGTGCATTGTCTATAGTAACTTCATTGCCTATTTTAGAATCTATAATTCTTGTATTCCCATAAATGGTGCAGTCTTCTCCAATAACTGTATTACCTTGTAAAATAGCTCCCGGATATATTTTGGTGTCACATCCTATCTCAACTGTAGGTTCAATGATAATTGATTTACTATCTATCATTGTTACACCTTTTTTCATATACTCCACATTAACTCTAGTTTGCATAATTTCATTTGCAATACACAAGCTATCTCTGGAATTTATCCCAAGAATTTCAGTATTATCTTTTAACTTATAGCCACCTATTCTCTTTTCACTTTCGAATAAATCTTTTACTACATCTGTTAAATATAATTCACCTTGAGAGTTATCCGTATTTAGATTTTTTAAAGAACTCTTTAATTCTCTACCGTTAAACACAAAAATCCCGGAGTTTATTTCCCTGATAAGTTTTTCTTTTCCTCCGGCATCCTTTTCTTCAACTATCCTTGTAATCTGTGCATCTTCATTTCTGACTATTCTTCCATAGCCAAATGGATTTTGCATATCAGCCGTTAAAATTGTGCATGAAAAATTACCTCTTTCATGATACTCCATAAGTCCGTTTAAAGTATCAGCCTTAACAAGAGGTGTATCTCCGTTTAATATAAGTACTGTATCTTCATCCTCAAAATCTTCAATGGCTTGCATAACTGCAAATCCAGTTCCATAAGGAACATCTTCTCCTATAGGTTGAGTTCTAAAAATCAATTCAGAATTTTCAAAACGTTTGACAATTTCTTCTTTGCCATGTCCCACTATAACGCTTACTCTACTGACATCACTTTCTCTAGCAGCCTTAACTACATATCCAAGCATTGGTTCTCCCAGTATTTCATGAATTACCTTAGGTTTTTTTGATTTCATTCTTGATCCTTCGCCTGCTGCAAGGATTACAGAAACCTTCATTTTTTACCACACCTTTACATTTTTCTAAAACTATTATACATATCAAATGGAGTTTACTCAACATTAAAACTTACTTTTTATAGTGTTAAAATATTTTTATTAAAATTATTATGAATTTACAATTAAAAAATCCTCTTAAAATTTTTCATTTTAAAAGGATTTTCAAACTTATTTTTTACTTATTTCACTTTGCAATATTTCAATTGCCTTTTGTAATTGATTGTCTGTATCTTTGAAATTAGGACCTATCCCCTTAGTATCTTTATTTAATTCAACTTCAACATCGGGCTCCACTCCTAATTTATGAATTGACTTCCCACTTGGTAAAAAGTATTCAGATGTAGTTAGTTTTATTCCGTCTCCATTTGAAAATCTAACTGCAGTTTGAACAATTCCCTTACCAAATGTCTTTTTACCTACTATGGTAGCTCTCTTATAATCTTTAAGAGCTCCGCTTAGAAGCTCTGACGCAGATGCCGATCCTTCATTAACCAACACCACTAAAGGTGCACTGTAATGATTTTCGTCAGAGTCGAATTCAAAATCTCTCTTGCCATTTTTAGTTTCTGCATAGACTATATTGCCCTTAGGTAAAAGTAAATCTGCTATCTCGGCTGCTGATGTAACTACACCACCTGGATTTCCTCTTAAGTCTAAAATT
Organism: Peptoniphilus sp.; assembly: GCF_034090345.1. Classification (GTDB taxonomy): domain Bacteria; phylum Bacillota; class Clostridia; order Tissierellales; family Peptoniphilaceae; genus Peptoniphilus. The sequence continues at coordinate 19,593 of NZ_JAXDSS010000052.1, forward strand.
ATTCCTTCTACATTTTTAGATTCCAATTCTTTTAAATTCTTTTCAAAATCTTTAGAAGTCATCTCATCAAACTGTAATATATCTATATAACCTATATTGCCGATTAGTTCTGAATTTACTGTATCAACTCTTATTTCATCACGTTTTATAGTCAAGTCTTCAGTTTCACCGGTTTTTCTTAAAAGAGTAATTTTTATTTCTGTACCTTTTTTACCTTTCATAAGGTTAGATGCTTCTTGTAATTTATCTCCGCTAAATTCTTGGTCTGCAACTTTTAATATTTTATCTCCTGCTTTTACACCGGCTACATCTGCTGGCGAGCCCTTTATTGGCGAAATTACAGTTATTAAATTATCCTCACCTTTAGTTATGACCACGCCTATTCCAAAGAATTTTCCTGTTGTAAAGTCCATAAGTCTATCATATTCTTCTTTTGTATAATATTCTGAATATGGGTCATTTAATCCGGATACAACACCTTTTAATTCTCCTTCTAAAAGTTGTTTATCTGTAACTTCATATAGATAATGTTTCTTTACAAAATCTTCTAATTGTGCAATCTGTGTATATTTATCTTTATCTACTTTAATGAATCCTCCCATTCCCAAGATAAAGGAAAATAAATTTGTAGCTATTAATAATATTATACACGCTAAAATTTTTATATATTTTTTCATTTTATCTACCTATATATAATTTAATGGGTTAACCGGTTGCCCTTCGACCCTTACTTCAAAGTGTAAATGCGGTCCTGTAGATAGACCTGTTGAACCTACTAATGCTATTACATCTCCAGTACTAACTGTTTGCCCTGGCACAACTTTTAGTGCACTGTTATGTGCATATACGGTTACAATGTCTCCATGATCTACCATTACAACATTCCCGTAACCATTCATAAATTTTGCCATTATGACGGTACCTTTTCTAACTGCTATTACTGGCGTTCCACTTGATGCCGGAATGTCTACTCCCGAATGAAATCTACTAGTCCCTAAAATAGGATGAATTCTGTAACCAAAAGGAGATGAAATGCTATAGCATCCCGGAACTGGCCAAGATAAATTAGCTCCGCTTCTCGGTCCTAAATTTAGGTTTCTCAAATTTGCGGTTCTATTTATTCCGGCTTTCGCCTGTTGTGCTGCTAAAGCTTCTCTTTGTTTTGCAATTTTTATTTCATCTTGTAATTTCAGAATTTCTTTATCTAAGTTAGTCCATTCATTTTCAGCAATTTCATATTCTTTAGTATATGCTTGAACGTCCAGTTGAAGTTTATTCATATACTCTTGCTTCTTTTGATTGGCTGCAACATATTGATTTTTTTCAGACTCTAATTTGCTCTTTGAGGCTTCGATTTTTACTTTGTTATCTTCTAAAATCTTTTTTGTATTAGTTATCACATTGATTTTTTCTGAAATTTCATCAAGTAATTTTTTGTCTGAATCAGCTATAGAGGAAATTATCTCATAATTTAAAAGTAACTCTTCGATGTCACGAGAATTTAAAATTACTTCAATGTATTCGACTTTTCCATTCATATACATTGCCCTTACTCTTTCAGTAAATAGTCTTTTACTCTTTTCTAAATCTTCTTGGGCTGTCACTAACTCTTTGCTCTTTCTATCTATGTCCTCTTTTAAAGCTGTAATTTCAGTTTCTAAAGCATAGATGCCATTTGATAAACCACTTATTTTTTTATCTATTTCTATAATTTCGCCTTGCACAGTGTTAACATTCTTTTGAACTTCATTTATACTGTTTTTGCTTTTTTTAAGTTGTTCTGAAATCTGTTGCTTTTGTTTTTGTATGTTAGTCTTTTGTTTTTCAAGCGAACTACTTGAAGCATATACACTACTACTTAATAAAACAGTAGCTGATATAATCGCCACTGATGTCCTCATATTTTTCATTAAAGTCTCCTCATACATTTAAATGTCTTTCAGTAGACACCAACGAACCTAAATAACCTATGCCTGCCCCAATACAGGCAAATATAATTGAAATATGCTTACCTATTATAGTAGGACTTACAAGCCCAACCTCAATTATATTTGTTATTTGTGCATTATGACCTGCATAGTAAAAACTGTACAAATGGTGAACAATAAAAAACGCCAATGCTGCGCCAACTAATCCAAATATTATTCCTTCTATTAAAAATGGACTTCTAATATACGAATCTGTCGCTCCTATATATTTCATTATATTTATCTCGTGACTCCTATTAGAAACTGCTATTCTAATAGTATTATGAATAATTAAAACTGAAACAAACACTAATGCCAATACAATTGCTGCACCAACATACTTTACCATGTTTTCAAATTTATACATTTGTTCAATCAATTCGTACTGATAGTCAGCTCTTTCTACAATATTATTCCCCGTCATTTCTCTTGCAACTTCAGATGCAAGAGTCAAGTCGTTTAAACTCACAATTAAAGATGCAGGAAGTGCATCTGGCGGTAAGGAATCCATTACATAAGCCTTATCTCCCAAACGTTCTTTAAATTTTTCAACCGCTTTTTCTTTAGATATATATTGTACTTGGGTTACACGATCATCTTTACTCAATTTAGCTATCAAGTTATTTATGTCTGCTGCCGGTGCTTCATCTTTTATAAAAACTACAACTTTATCAAGTTCTTGACCCAAATTATAAACAGCACTATTTATATTTAAAAGAAGTAACAATACAATTCCAAAAAGAGTCAACATAGCTCCTATTGAAATAGTTGAAGCTGTTGCCATTCCAAAATTCCTTATTATCCCTTTTAAACTCTCTTTTAGGATATTTATGACCTGTCTAAATATTCTCATAATATCCTCCATTTTTAACGTCGTTTACAACTTGGCCATCTTTTAGAGTTATAACTCGTTTTTTCATATTATTTACAATTTCAACTGCATGAGTTGCCATTATAATTGTCGTCCCTTGATTATTTATCTTTTCAAGAGTGTTCATAACTTCCCATGCAGTTTCCTGATCTAAATTACCTGTTGGTTCATCACATACAAGGATGGGGGCTTTATTTACTATAGCTCTTGCTATTGATACTCTTTGGTCTTGCCCACCTGATAACTCTGAAGGATAAGATTTTATTTTATCCTCTAAATTTACAAGCTCTAAAGCATGTTCCACCGCTATTCTTATATTCTTTTTACTTTCTCCTTGAACTTCAAGAGGATATGCCACATTCTCAAATACATTTTTTTTAGCCAAAAGCCTAAAATCTTGAAATACTACTGAAATATCTCTTCTAAGCTTAGGAACTTGACTATTCTTTAACTTAGTTATATCAGTGTTATTTATTATAATGTTTCCCCTTGTAACTTTTTCTTCTCTTATGAGTAGCTTTACAAGAGTTGATTTTCCAGCTCCGCTTGGACCAACTAAAAAAACAAAATCCCCTCTCGGAACAACCATGTTTATATTTGAAAGAGCCATAACTCCGTTACCATACTCTTTAAATACATTTTTAAATTCTATCATTGTTATTCCTTTCATAAAAATTAATTATTCTTGATTTTTTATTATATTACAAAACAGTAACAAATTACAACCTTTATCGATATTTTAATGGATTAAACTAATTTTTAATAGTAAAATAAACTATTTTTTATAAATTTTTATTGTATTAAATTTATAAAAAACTGGAAATTCCATAAAATTCGTGTATAATGTTAATGTTGAGGTGATGAGAATGGATAAAATCCAAATGAGAAAAGAAAACTTAAAAAAAAGAAAAAATCTTACGAGCGATTATATTAATTCTGCATCGGCTCAAATTTTTACAAATTTAACCAACTCAGAATTATACAAAGATAGCAATCATATTTTTACATTTGTTAGCTATCAAAATGAAGTTGATACCCATCAGTTTATAAAACAAGCTCTAAAAGACGGAAAAAATATTTATGTGCCTGTAGTCGATAGAGAAACATTCACCATGGGCGTCTCCAAAATAGAAAATTTTGAAGACTTACAGCCTAATTATATGGGAATACTCGAGCCTTCTGAGAAAAACATTAACTTAGTAGATCCTGAAGTTTTAGATTTAGTTTTAACTCCGGGTCTTGCATTTGATCTTAATGGATACAGAATTGGTTATGGTGGAGGTTTTTATGATAAATTCTTTGCCACCCTCAAAACTAATCCAACCCGTCTAGGTATAGGTTATTCGTATATGTTATCTGACGAGCTTGATCATGATGACAATGACCAGCAGTTACATCTATTTCTATCTGAAGATGGATTTACCCCTTTAGGAGGAAATTAAAATGGAAAGATATTTTGGTACTGTTGTTAGAGGAATTAGAACACCGATTGTAAAAGAAGGAGACAATCTTTCTGATATCGTATTTGATTCAGTTGTAAAAGCTGTAGAATCTCAAAACATTAAACTTGTAGACAAAGATGTAGTTGCAATTACTGAATCTCTACTTGCTAGAGCTCAAGGTAATTACGTGAGTACAGACAATATCGCTCAAGATGTTAGAGAAAAATTTGATGGCGAAATCGGATTAGTTTTTCCAATACTAAGCAGAAACAGATTTTCAACTCTTTTAAGAGGAATTGCTAAGAGTGGCAGAAAGCTTCACATATTGCTTTCTTATCCATCTGATGAAGTTGGAAATCACTTAATGGACGAAAAAGCCCTTTATGACAAACATATCAATCCTTATTCTGATGTATTAGAAGAAAGTGATTATAGAAAATTATTTGGAGAAGAAGTTAAACATGAATTCACCGGAATAGACTATGTTTCTCTTTACAAAGAAATTGCTCCAAATTCAGAAATTCACTTTTCTAATGACCCAAAAGCAATACTAAAATATACTAAAGATATTTTAGTATGTTCTATCCACACTCGTGAACTTGTTAAACAAGAACTTAAAGATTCCGGTGCAAACCTAGTTTATGGTCTTGATGATATAATGAACGAGTCTATTGACGGAAGTGGATACAATTCTGAATATGGTCTATTAGGCTCTAACCTTTCAGATGAAGAAACTGTTAAACTTTTCCCAAGAGATGCTCAACCATTCGTTGAGGAACTTCAAAAGAAATTTAACGAATACTCAGGTAACAACATTGAAGTAATGGTTTACGGAGATGGAGCGTTCAAAGATCCGGTAGGTAAAATTTGGGAACTTGCAGACCCTGTTGTAAGTCCTGGACACACTAAAGGTCTTATCGGAACTCCAAACGAACTAAAAATTAAGTATATAGCAGATACAGAACTTAAAGGTCTTTCAGGCGAAGAAGCTTCTGAAGCTATGAGAGAAAAAATAAATAACAAAGATGCTGACTTAGTGGGTAAAAATGAAACTCTTGGTACTACTCCAAGAAGACTTACTGACTTACTTGGTTCTCTTTGCGATTTAACTTCAGGTTCTGGAGATAAGGGAACTCCTGTAATCTTAATCCAAGGTTACTTCGATAACTACGCAACAAAATAGAGTATATATAATTATCAGCCTTCGGGCTGATTTTTTATTTTCTAAATTTAAATATTTTTTACAACATAAAAAAGATGAGGCAACTCACCTCATCTTATCTCTCAATGTAAACCTGCTTTTTTAGCAACTATAGTTACATTATCTTTTAATGAATCATTAAAAACTACTTTAACATTTATGCTGTCATCAAAAGTAAGTAACTTTGATAATTTTATTTCCTTGCTTTCACCAGCTTTAATAGTAACGGAATCTGTAACTTCATTATCCTTATTATCAGTAAATTTTATAGTTAAGTTTTCTCCATTTCCAATAGTAACTATCTCTAAATCATTTAAATACATATTTCTAAAAGAACTTACATAATTACCATTCTTTTCAGCTAAATAAATAAGATTATCTTTTTCAAAACTTTGAATATGTACTTCTTCTCTTGTGTAATTCATAAAAATTGCTGTAACTAAAACTACTGGCAATCCAAAAAATATAATTTTTTTATAAACCTTTTTCAAACTCATTACAATCCTCCTTTATAAATATAACTAAATGAGACCGTCTATTATACTACTTATTTTACTCATAAATCATAAAATTAAACACATGTTTTGAAATTATAACAACATTATATATTATGTTTAAAAAAACTTGCCACATCATATAAAATCCAAGCCCATATACTATGGTAATTCCCAAGACATTATTTATTGATATTTTATTTTCATCTTTCAATAATTTAAAATTCCAAATAAAGCTGATTGTATAGCACACAATAAAAAGTGGATTAAATATATTATAAAGTCCATTTATTAAAGGATAAAGTAACAATATATAAACAATACTATTGACTATAACAAATAGCTTCTTTGATTTAATTCTTTCTTTTAGCATAGGGTTCTCCAATTATACTTAAAACAATACTATTTTTAATGATATTATTACTAACTAATAAATCTAACCCCACCAACTATACATAACTTGACTTGTAGCATATTCTGTAAAATTAGAATCAAAATAAAAATTTAATACATTTTTTCTATAAATACTTCCCACTGATTTATGAGCATATATATCTTCTTTAAAATACAAAGTTTTTAAATTACCATAATTTGAACCAGGTAAGTTACTTAAAATTTTTCCAGCTATCCCTATAGCTATCCCTTGAGGTATACTAGAATAAACGCTTGAAATTATCGCCCCTAAAACAATTGAAGTATATGTTGCTATTTCTCTTTCCAGATAAATATTCCTGGTTTTTGTGTCAATATAGTTTGTATAATCAGATGCTGTTCCAAAAGGACAAGTTTCTGTATACATCCAGCCTGTCCTAAACATATTTTCATTTATATTATTATTTAAATTATTAGGAAATGTATTTTCAATTATAGTAGCTTCATGTATTCCATTTACATAAATCTTATTTCCAATTCTATAACAATTTATTTCCTCTTTATCGGATTTAACTTCGTACCCTCCACCAATAGTAAATGATTGTGCTCTACTCATTTGTGGAACTGAAACAAATAACAATAAAAAACTCAAAAATGTTGATATCGTCTTTTTCATTACAATCCTCCTTTTTTAAGTTAACATTTTACTATAACCTATTGCTTTTAAAAGCTTTATATCAAAAAAAAAAAAATCAATACTTTTTTTGAACATTTATTTTTATATGACGATATAAATAAAATCTATTAAAAATAGATATAAAAAGGACTACCTAAGTAGCCCCTTTATAATTTATTTACTTAACTTTGCTTTTAGTTCTCTATTTTTAGCCATAGATTCTAAAATTGCTTCTGCAAGAGATTCCATATCATTCTTATTAGCAACACTTAGAGAAGTATTTACGGTAACTCTATCGCCTAATACGTCAACAAGCTTTAGGTTTTCATTTACATAGTCTTCCATCTTGTCTCCAACTGTACAAGCCCAAGTACCATTTTCAATTATACCAACCGTTCTGTTTTGAACGTTAAGAGCTTCCAAGTCGTGGATAAAGTCTTTCATCTTAGGATAAATCCCCAAGTTATAAGTTACTGAAGCTAATACAAGATGAGAATATTTGAAAGTATCTGAAATCAAATCAGCTACATCTGTTGTAGACACATCGTGAAGTACAACTTTTGTCATTCCTCTTCTACAAAGTTCTGATGCCAATGCTTGTGCAGTATATTCTGTGTGTCCATACATTGATGCATAAGCTATCATAACACCTTCTTCTTCAGGTTCATATCTTGACCAAGTATCATATTTGCCAATGATATATCCTAAATCTTCTCTCCAAACCGGCCCGTGTAGAGAACAGATATATTTAATTGGTAAATCTGCCGCTTTCTTTAAAACATCTTGTACGAATGGACCATATTTTCCTACGATATTGCTGTAGTATTTTCTCATATAATCTAAATAGTCTCTATCGAAATCTAATTCATCTGCAAAAAGTTTACCATCTAGTGCACCAAAAGTACCAAAAGCATCTGCTGAGAATAGAACTCCATCAGTTAAGTCAAGAGATATTAGGACTTCCGGCCAGTGAACCATAGGAGCTTCTACGAAAGCATTAGTGTGTTTACCAAAGCTTAGAGTATCTCCTTCTTTAACTATAATTTGTTCATGTTCATCTTGTTTTGTATAGCCAAGTTGATTCATGATTTCAAAACCTTGTTCGCTTGAAACAATCTTTACATTTGGATATCTGTAGCAAATTTCTTCAATTGTTCCTGCGTGATCCGGTTCCATGTGGTGTATTACTAAATAATCTAAATCTCTTCCATCAAGAGTGTATTCAATGTTTTTTACAAACTCTTGTGCGAATTGCCAATCTACTGTATCGAAAAGAGCTGTCTTTTCATCTAACAATAGGTATGAGTTGTATGAAACTCCTTCTGGTATTGGAAAAATATTTTCAAATAAACTTGTTTTGTGGTCATTAACGCCCACCCAATATAAATCTTCTGTTACGTTTCTAACAGTGTACATATTTGCCTCCTAAATTTATAACTACTATTTTATTTCCCTAATCTTACACAAACTTTAAACTATTGTCTATCTTTAGGGAATTCTTCTTTTACAAATTGTGATTTTTCCTTTTGACACTTAGGGCAAATCCAATCTTCCGGAAGTTTTTCAAATGTTGTTCCCGGATCTATTTCTCCTTCTGGATCTCCAACATTAGGGTCATATTCATATCCGCAACCTTGGCATACATATACACCGTAATTAGGAGCTAATTTTCTTGGTTTTGATCTTCTAACTTTTTTAAATTCAGGTGCTGGAGCTTTTTCTTCTGTTCCGAGAGCTTCAATTAGAAGTGGCATAATTTCAAACATATCCCCTACGATACCATAGTCAGCATTTTTAAATATAGGAGCTCCTGAGTTCTTGTTTATAGCAACTATTGTCGCTGCGTCTTTAATACCTTTTAAGTGTTGAGATGCTCCTGAAACTCCAAGTGCTACATAAAGATTGCCTTTGAATTTTTGTCCTGACATACCAACGTATCTTTCAAGCGGTACTAATTTAAGGTTTTCAGCAACAGGTCTTGAACTACCTAGTGCAGCACCAAAAGCTTTTGCAGTTTGTCTTGCAAGTTCCATGTTTTCTTCACTGCCTATTCCCTTACCAACTGAAACTACTCTTTCAGCATCGGCAATAGGTGTGTTGATATCTATACCTACGGAAAAATCATATCCGTCTTTCTTTAAGTTTTTTATAAGTTCATCTACAGCTTCTTTTGCAGTATCAGCTTTAATTATTTGACGTTTTCTTTCTCCAGTTATAGGACCTTCTTTTTTGCCTGGAGCTGTAGCTGCTCCTTTAGATTTTTTAGGCATTTTACCTACTAAACTAGCTGCGATAACAACTCTTTGAATTTCGTTAGTTCCTTCGTAGATTGTAGTAATCTTAGCATCTCTGTAGAATCTCTCTACTTCCATACCCTTTAGGTAACCTGAACCTCCGTGGATTTGAAGAGCATCATTTACAACTTCAAGAGCTATATCAGAAGCATACATCTTTGCCATAGCTGATTCAGTTCCATAAGGAACGTGTAAAGTCTTCATTTCTGCTGCAGAATAAATTAAGAATCTTGCTGCTCTTAATTTAGTAGCCATATCAGCTAATTTAAATCCTATGCTTTGTTGTTGTGCTATAGGTTTTCCAAATTGAATTCTTTCTTTTGCATATTTAAGAGCGTGTTCATACGCACCTTGAGCTATGCCTAAAGCTTGAGCTGCTATACCAATACGTCCACCATCAAGTGTTTGCATAGCGATTCTAAAGCCTTGACCTTCTTGACCAAGTAAGTTTTCTTTAGGAACTTTTACATTGTCAAATATAAGTTCAGCAGTTTTAGATGATCTTATACCAAGCTTGTCATATGGATCTCCAAAAGAGAACCCTTCCCAACCTTTTTCTACGATAAATGCTGAAATACCTTTTGTTCCGATTCCTGGAGTAGTTACAGCAAATACAACATATGTGTCCGCTTCTGGAGCGTTTGTTATAAATATTTTGTTACCATTTAATATATAGTGGTCTCCGTCAAGTTCTGCTACAGTTTGAGTTCCACCAGCGTCAGAACCTGCTTCAGGTTCAGTTAAACCAAAAGCCCCTATGCTCTTACCTTCAGCCAATGGTATTAAGTATTTTTTCTTTTGTTCTTCTGTACCAAATGCTTCAATTGGATATGAACCAAGTGATGTATGAGCTGATAAAATTACACCCACCCCACCATCAACTCTTGATAACTCTTCAACAGCGATAGCATATGATATAGCATCTAAACCTGCTCCACCATACTCTTTTGCATAAGGGATTCCCATCCATCCATGTTCTCCCATTGCCTTTACAACATCATGCGGAAACTCATTGTTTTGATCTAATTGAAATGCTATCGGTTTAACTTCTGCTTCTGCGAACTCTCTTATAGCCTTACGGAGTTCCTCATGTTCTTTTGTAGTGCTATACAACATCGTTGTACCTCCTCTTTCCTACTAATTTCAAGAGAAATCTAAATCTCTCTTACTACATAATTTAAATCTCATCAGTTTCAGCTATTGCTGATTATTTATAACATTATCCCCGGCATAACCTATAGTAAAACTCATTTATATTTACTATTTATATTTCTATCTTGCTCTTATACACTTAAGTATTGATAAAAACTTTTTCCTACAAATAAATTCTATGCAATAAACTATACCATAATAGTGTTGTATATGCTAGTCCATTACATTACTTTTTTTGTAAATGTACCGTATCAAATTGTCTATTCATTAATACCCAATTAACAAAAAAATAACATAGTTTTTGAAAATATTTTCAAAAACTATGTTTTAAATTTTAGGTTCTATAATATCTGTTAGAGATTTACTCCCAGCAGATATTATAGAGCCTAAAAAATAAGCTAACTTAATTGTTAACTTATTACTTAATTATTTATTTCCTAATTAATTTCCCATCTATTATTTCATAGTGGCGCCAATTAAATAATTCGACTAAAGAGTAATCATGAGTAACTAAAATCAAACTCTTTTCACTTCCCAATTTTTCTATATATGATATCACCTTTGCTTTCAATCTTGGATTTAAAGCATTTGTGGGTTCATCAAGAATGAGCACCTTTGGATCATTTATTATAGCTCTTGCTATAGCTACCCTTTGTCTTTCTCCCCCGGATAAAAATTTAACTTTCTTATTTAAAAACTCCTTTATCTCTAAAATTTCAGAAACATGATAAATTCTGTCCTTCTTTTCTAATCTATTGTATTTTTTTGAATATATTAGTGGTATTACTATATTTTCGTAAACAGTTTCTTCTTCCAAGAGATTATATTCTTGAAAAATAAAACCAAACATCTCATTTCTTAGCTCTGCTATTTTTCTATTAGATAAGTTATCTATATTATTGCCATCTATTAGATATTTGCCATAAAAATTTTTGTCCAATAATCCTACAATTTTTAACAAAGTTGTCTTCCCCGAGCCATTTTCTCCGGTTATAATAACTTTCTCTCCTTCTTCTATTTTAAAAAAGCAATCATTTAATACAATTTGTTCAGAACTAGAATTTTCATTATATTTTTTAACTAAATTAGTTATTTCCAGCATCTCTATTCTCCTTCCAACTTGATACTTAAATCCTCTTTTATTAAAATTCTCAAAGTAATAAGTTCAAAAATTATTATAAATATTAATGAGATAAAAATATTAATAATAAAAAACGCATCTATATGAAAAGCATTTAAATAACCCATAAACAAAAAATTTATGCCTATTAAAAACATCAAAAATATTGAGTTTCTTATAAAAATATTTAGCTTTGTTGCTCCACATATCAAATGAATAATGTACTCTCTGTGTAATTTTGCATATATATGTTTAGTTACAATTACTATCCCCAAAGCAACAACCATTATGCTAACAATAATATAAACAGACATAAATCTCTTTACAAAACTAATTTCCTCAACATTAGAAAATTCATCCCTTTGTAAATGCAAAAAAGTATTCTCAAAAGCTTTTTCAAATTCTTTATGCACATCATTATTATCTATATTATCTGCCAACTTTGCATCTTTTGATAAAGCTATGAGTTCAATATCTGCAATTTGATAATTTGCCAAATTTTTAAATTCTTCGCCTTCAAACTTTATAAGCTGTACACTCTTATCTTTTAATAAATTCTCCATTCCAATAAGTTCCATTTTTTTCTCATTAATTTTTCTTGAATTTATAATTTCAATCTTCCCTAATGAACTGTTTTTTAATTTTCTTAAATCCTCTTTAGGAACACACCAGATTATATTATTCTCAGACCTATCTTCATATTTTCCAACTAATACCAACACTTCTACATCAAATTTTGTATTTACATAATCTGAGTAAAAATAAGTATATCCACCCTTTTTAAAAATAGAATCTAATCTGTTCATAATACTATCTTTTTCTTTTTGATCATAAGATATTGGAACGGCGGAATAATAGGTTTCAAATTTTTCAGATTCAAAGACAGAAATCATGGAGCCAAAAGATGATATAGATATTAGAGTTATTATCATAATAACAAGTTCTAAAATAAGAAATTCACGTTTATATTTAAATATATCTTTTATGCCTAATTTTAATATATCTAAAAACATCTCATTCACCTCATTATCTTTTTAATTTTTAAACTTGTTAAAAAATATTTTATAAATAAAACAGTCCACAAACTAAAAAGTATAAACCCTTGAATTTTAATTAAATGTACTCCACTGATATCTATCTTACCTGCAAAGTTTAAGTATGATATAGACAATAAAGTTGAAACTGCACTCATAACTATAGAAATAGGCAATATTCTTTTTATAAAAATTTTAAACATATCCCATGTTGATGCTCCTGATATTTTGCTTATATAGATATGCTTATCGTATTTTAATAACCCAATAAAAATCCCATATATTAATAACAAATATATAAAAGCTACACTTAGTACCATATATTGTACATATCTCTTGCTCTCTAATGTTTCAGATAATAAACTTAATATAGCCTTCGTATTCTTTGTTGATGTTTCTTTATATCCTAAATCTTTAAAATTCTTACTCACATTTTTGATTGTCTTTATATCATGTGAATCTATGTAAATTTTTGATATTTCTTCATCCATTGCAAATAGATTTTTAATAATTTGAAAATGTCCATCAGCTATAACTGAACTTCTATCAAACAAATTTATGAGTTCAAAATCATAACTAGCCTCTACTTCAGTCATAAATTTATTGTCAAAACCTTTTCTCTTAATATCTTCTATCGATACAATTGCAATTCCTACTTTGTTTTTATCTGCATAATCCTCACTTGAAAAGTACCTAAACCATTTCGGAATAACAAATTTAGTAGAAAGTATATAATAGTACATTTGAGGGTCATATACCCCCAAAACTATATTATCTTTTCCCTCTGCTATAACTCTTATATCATCATACATATTTAAAAAGTCAAAACTTTTCTTTTTATATGGTAAATCTTCATCTTTAGTAAAAATTATATAATTTTCACTCATGTTATAAGGGAATTTCGCTTCATCATTTCCTACTATATAATTAAATGCCAATATAAATACACAATTAATTGTTATAAAAAATAAAATTAAAATTATATTTTTCTTTATAATATTCATGACTTCACTTCCCTTTTAATTAAATTTATTTTATTCAGATTATCACCTTTCTTTTACTATTACAATACAAAAAATCTCAAGCCTAAACTTGAGATTCTTATAAACTAAACTATTTATTTTTTGCCACAGCAATTTTTATATTTTTTGCCTGAGCCGCATGGACAAGGATCATTACGTCCTACTCTCTTATCTTTTCTAACATAAGGCTTTTTCTTTCCATCATCAGGATTTACTGTTTCTACTTCTTTAGCAACTCTTACTCTTTCAACTCTTTCGGGATTTACAACATGGTACAACATTTTAATTGTATCTTCCATAATTGACTCATTCATTTCTTCAAACATGTCAAATCCTTCTTGTCCGTATGCACGAACAGGATCTACTTGCCCTACTGCTCTTAAACCAATTCCCTTTCTGAGTTGATCCATTGCGTCAATGTGGTCCATCCACTTTTGATCGACATTTTGTAAAAGTACAACTCTTTCTATTTCTCTAAATTTCTCAGGTGTGAATTCATCTTCCTTGTCTTCATATTTATCAAGAGCAAGGTCTTTGAATAATTCTTTTAGAGAATCTACATTCGCTTCTTCTCCATCTAAGAAGTCTTCTTCAAATCCAAATTGATTTATTCCATAATTTCTAAGACCTTCCATATCAATATATTTTTGATTAGATTCATTAGTCTTATTGTAGAAATCTACAGTTTTATCTATTAAGTCTTCAATCATAGAGATTATATATTCTCTTAGGTCTTCGCCTTCAAGAACTCTTTTTCTCTCTCCGTAAATTACTTCTCTTTGTTTGTTCATAACATCGTCATATTGAAGAACGTGTTTACGAATTGAAAAGTTATTACCTTCAACTTTTCTTTGGGCAGACTCAATAAGTCTTGTTAAAATTCCAGCTTCTATCGGTTCATCATCAGGAGTGTCCACCATTTCCATAGTTTGTTTAAATCTATCTCCGGCAAATAGACGAATTAAATCATCTTCACCTGAAATATAGAATCTTGTAGAGCCTTTATCTCCTTGTCTACCAGAACGACCTCTTAACTGATTGTCAATTCTTCGAGATTCATGACGTTCTGTACCGATTATTCTAAGTCCACCAACAGCTGTTACTTGTTCTGCTTCTTTATCTGTTTCAACTTTGTATTTAGCAACTAATTCTTGATAAGTCTTTCTTGCTTCTACAATTACTTCATCATCAGTTTCATTGTACGAATCCACTTCTTCAAGAACTGCTTCTTCGTATCCCTTTTTCTTCATTTCTTGTTTAGCCATGAATTCAGGGTTTCCTCCAAGCACAATATCAGTACCACGGCCAGCCATGTTTGTAGCTATTGTAACAGCCCCAAAACGACCCGCTTGTGCAACTATTTCAGATTCTTGTTCGTGCTTTTTGGCATTCAATACGTTATGTTTAATTCCTGCGTGTTTTAAATATTTTGAAAGTTCTTCAGATTTTTCAATTGAAATTGTACCAACAAGGACCGGTTGTCCAACTTCATGAGCTTCTTTGATTTCACGAGTTACAGCTCTGAATTTAGCTTCTTCAGTTTTGTAGATTGAGTCGTTGTTATCTACTCTCTGTATAGGTTTGTTAGTTGGAATTTCAACAACATCTATATTGTAGATGTCTCTGAATTCGCCTTCTTCTGTCATTGCAGTACCTGTCATACCTGCAAGTTTTTTATACATTCTAAAATAATTTTGGAATGTTATTGTAGCTAAAGTTTTGCTCTCAGCCTTAACTTCAAGTCCTTCCTTAGCTTCAATTGCTTGGTGTAGACCTTCAGAATATCTTCTACCATACATCAAACGACCTGTGAACTCATCTACGATTATAATTTCACCGTCATTTACTACATAGTCAATATCTCTTTTCATAGTTCCCTTAGCTTTTAGAGCTTGATTTATGTGGTGAGATAATTCCATATTTTCAAGGTCTGCTAAATTCTGAATTCCAAAGTATTTTTCAGCTTTTTCTATACCATGGTCAGTAAGAGTAGCTGTTTTATCTTTTTCACTAATTACAAAATCAACTGTTTCTTCATCAAATTTTCTATTAAATCTTTCGAAGTTTGATTCATCTTCTGTTTTTATTCTAAAACTCAATGTTTCTACGAAATCACGAGCTCTGGTATATAATTCAGTTGACTCATCACCCATACCCGAAATGATAAGTGGAGTTCTAGCTTCATCTATTAAAATTGAGTCGACCTCATCAACTATACAATAGTTAAGTTCTCTTTGAACCCTCTCGTGTTTGTAGATGACCATATTGTCCCTTAAATAGTCAAATCCAAATTCATTATTAGTTCCGTATGTTATATCTGCCCCGTAAGCAACTTGTCTTTCTTCCGGAGTCATATCATGAATGATACAGCCAACAGTAAGTCCTAGAAAATTGTATACTTTCCCCATCCACTGCTTATCACGGTTTGCTAGGTAATCATTTACTGTAACTACATGCACTCCATCTCCTGTGATTGCATTCAAATATGAAGGAAGTGTCGCAACTAAAGTCTTACCTTCCCCTGTTTTCATTTCTGCAATTCTGCCTTGATGAAGAATAATACCACCGATGACTTGAACAC
Organism: Peptoniphilus sp.; assembly: GCF_034090345.1. Classification (GTDB taxonomy): domain Bacteria; phylum Bacillota; class Clostridia; order Tissierellales; family Peptoniphilaceae; genus Peptoniphilus. The sequence goes on from NZ_JAXDSS010000052.1 coordinate 35,819, forward strand.
GGAAATGTTTCATTCCTAAAACTCTCCAAGAAGCTTCTCTAACTACTGCAAATGCTTCTGGTAATAAGTCATCTAAACTTTCTCCATTTTTATATCTGTCTTTAAACTCTTGTGTTTTATTTTTTAATTCTTGATCAGTTAATTCTCCCATTTCTGATTCAAGACTCATAACCTTATCTACTATAGGTTCAATCTTTTTTAATTCTCTTGAGGAATAACTTCCAAAGATTTTTTCAAATAAACCCACTTAACCACCCTTTCTGTTAAGCCATTTTTATGCTAACCCTTATTATATACTTTATTTCAAAAAAAATATAGCTTTTCCGAAAAAGTTAAACAAAACTTTGAAAAATTTATATAATTTAAAAAGACATAGCATATTTTACTACGTCACGCGATTAACTACTATGTATAAACATAAGCTCTGCTACCTATTATAGCAGTATTTTCAAATTTTTAATAGTTTTTATCAAATATTAAGTAGATAAAGTTAATATTTTGTTAACTAAAAAACACAGTTTGTTTAGTACTGTGTTTTATAAGTTCATATCTTTTAATTTATTCAACTGCTCATCATCAATTTTGTTAGTAAGTTCAGCTTTTTTCTTTAGTACTTTTTGTTTCGTAAAAATTTTTTGTTTTGAAAGCTCTACTTCAACTTCAAATTCTCTCGCCGAAAGTCTAACTCCGCCTCTTGATAATATAATTTGTTGTTCTATATTATCTGATGTGGCGACTCTTACACCCTTAACTCTTTTCATCTCTGATAATTGTCTTTCAATATAGTGGTCCGCTGTCTCAAACTCTTTTGTAAATACAACCAATATCCCTTTGTAATCATAAATAGCTCCGGCAGATTTTTTTACCATGTAAGCGTCAAACACAACTATTATTTTTTCATCAACAGTGTGAGCGTATTCTGACAGCACATCTACAAGCTGTAGTCTTTGATCTTCCAAAGGAATTGATTTATCAAAACTATCCCAAGCATTTATTATGTTGTATCCATCTACAAACAAATATCTTTCTGATTTCTTATAATTTAGACGCTTCATCTTGCCTTAAAACTTCCGCCATCAAAACAGATGCTGCACATGATGCATTTAAGGAATTTATTGATCCCACCATCGGTATTGTAAGCATTTCATCTACGTGTTTTTTCAAACCTTGAGACATCCCCTTACCTTCATTTCCAATTATAAGAGCTATTTTCCCCTGTAAATTTACAGAGCTATATTTCTCTCCTTGTAAGTCAGTTCCATATATCCAGTATCCATTTTCCTTTAACTTTTCTATTGTTTGTGTAAGATTTACAACTATCGCAACTTTCAGTCTCTCTATTGCTCCGGCTGAAGTTTTATATACTACATCATTTACATAAGCTGAATTATGTTTTGGAATTACAATCCCATTAAACCCAAAAGCCTCTGCACTTCTTGCTATAGCACCAAAGTTGTGTGGATCTTCTATCTTATCCAATATCAAAATCTTTTCTATTTCTAAATTTTGCATTTCTTCAATGTTTGAATATTCAAAGTCCGATACCAAAGCAACTACCCCTTGGTGGTTTGAAGAATTTGCATATTCATCTAATTTATTCTTGTTAACTTCAGTTATCAATACTCCGGCTGACTTTGCCATTCCAAATATTTTTTTGATGGAGCCTTCTCTGTTACCTTGTTGAATGTATAGCTTGTCTACTTTTTCAGCTTTTAGCATTTCAATTACAGGGTTTCTTCCATATATATACTTCATAATTTCTCCTATCAAGCCAAAATTTATAGACTTCTGTAAAATTCTCTTACTTCTTTAGCTCTTCCACATGACATAGCTCCCTCTTGACAACTTCCTGATACACAACTTGGTCCGGCTAAACTAAATAGTGTCGGCGCTATTTCTTTACACTTTCTAAGCATTTCAGTTGCCAATTGGCGGATTTCCCATTGAGCTCTATTGCAACATCTTAGTTCAAAAAAGTTCAAAAGAGTTCTTGCATTCATCGTAAATACAATTTTAGTTTCACAAGCATTTGGAAATACATACCTTGCATCTTCTATCGAAGCTTTTTCTATGGCACTCTTATTGCCTTCTCCCTCTTTATCAGCAATTAAAATTTCTGTTATCTTTTTATAAGCTTCTTTTGAATTTTCCATTGCATCTATAAAAATCTTCTTAGCTTCTTCATTTTTTTCAATTTCAGGTGGGATAATATAGTTAAATTCATCAAGCCTAACGTATCTTTGCGATTGTTGTGAGAAAGATGCAATTCTGTGTCTTACTAATTGATGAGTCAAAGTTCTTGAAACTCCTTCAACTGCAAAAGTAAAACTTGCATGCTCAATAGGTGATGCGTGAGAAAAACTCATCAACATTTTCAAAAATTTCTGAGCATCTTCTTTTGTCATATTTTCAGATATTTCTTCCACTCCTACTTTTGAATAGCATAATTTTGCTGATTTTGCTATCAACTCCTCCGGATTTGGAGTGTGAGCTATAATCTCGACTTTCATATTCTACCCCTACTTTCTGTAATCATTTCAAACAACTCAAGTATTCTATCCGACTTATCCAATAAGTATAAATATCCAAATAGACATTCCAACCCTGTGGCATTTCTGTAATCAGAAACACTTTGATTTTTTGGTATTGTATGCGATTTAGCATTTCTGCCTCTTTTAAATATACTCATTTCTTCTTCCGTTAAATTATCTAATATATTTTCTATAGAGTCTGATTGACTAGATGCCTTTACATGGTTTACTGTCTCTAGATGTAATTTTTTTGGATTTTTATTTTTATTTAAAATTGTGGTTCTAACTAACAATTCGTAAACTGAATCCCCTAAAAAAGCTAGAGCAAGAGGAGAGAGTTCCCTAATAGAACTCTCATCATACCCTTTTGAAATTTTTAAAAACTTTAAGCTCTTTTCCATTTCGTTCCCGCTCTTGTATCTTCTATTACTACTCCCATATCAAGAAGTTCTTGTCTTATTTCATCTGCTCTATGGAAATCTTTATTCTTTCTTGCTTGAACACGCTCTTCAATAAGTCTTTCAACTTCTGCATCTGTCTCTTGACTAATTTCTAAAATACCAAGAACTTTTGTTAGTTTTAAAAGTGTATCAAGTGTTGATGAAACTACTTTTTTATTTGAATTTTCATTAAGTCCTGTGTTGATTTTTTTAACTATATTAAACACTGCTGTTATTGCGTCTGCTGTGTTTATATCATTTTCCATTGATGCCTCAAAGAATTTAACTTCTTCTTCAATTGAATTTAAAAACTCTCTATCTTCATCAGAAAGCTCAATTTCTTTTGTGACTTCAAGTAAATCAACTAATTTATCTCTTCCGTTATAGATTCTTTCAAGTGAATTCTTAGTTTGAATCATTACATCTCTTGAAAAATTAATCGGACTTCTATAGTGGCTTGACAATAAGAAAAATCTCAATACTTCCAAGTCAAACTCCTCAGCAACTTCTCTAACTGTAAAGAAATTCCCCTTAGACTTGCTCATTTTTTCATTGTCTACTGTGATCATTCCATTGTGAAGCCAATAATTTGCAAAAGGCTTTTCGTTTAGTGTTTCTGATTGAGCTATTTCATTTTCATGGTGTGGGAATTGTAAATCTTCTCCACCTGAATGGATGTCTATTGTATCTCCAAGCAGAGATTTTGCCATTACTGAGCATTCAATGTGCCAGCCAGGTCTTCCCTCGGACCATGGAGATTCCCAATATGGTTCTCCCTCTTTCTTTTTCTTCCAAAGTGCAAAGTCTGCCGGATTTTCCTTTAACGATGAAATATCAACTCTGGCTCCACTTATTAAGTCCTCTAATTTTTTATGTGATAATTTCCCATATTCAGTAAAAGATTCAACTTTAAAATAAACATCTCCATCGGATTCATAAGCAGCTCCTTTTTCAACTAATCCAGCTATAAAATCTATTATCTCTTGGATATGCTCAGTAGCTCTTGGATTCATTGTATTGTAGTCATAAAGATGTAACCCATTTGCATCTGTTTTAAATTCTTTTATAAATCTTTCAGCAACTTCTTTTACAGTTGTATCTTCTTGGTTAGCTTTATTTATAAGCTTGTCATCTATATCTGTAAAATTTACTACAAACTTGACGTCATTTCCCTTATATATGAAATATCTTCTCAAAGTATCAAAAACACAAAGAGGTCTTGCGTTTCCAACGTGGATATAGTTATAGACAGTGGGTCCACAATTGTACATCCTGACTTCACCCTCTACTACAGGATGAAATTCTTCCAGACTTCTGGATAAAGTATTGTATAATTTCATTTTTCCTCCTATGTGTCAATCATCTAAACTAATTGGAATCTTCTTTGCCGAATCGAAAAACTTTTCATAATAATCTAACTTTATCATGTCCCCATTTTCTATCAATTCACAGATTTCTTCTAAAGTTACAATCTTAACTTCAGAAACTTCATCTTCTTGTAAAACTAAATCTTCCAATTTTATCTTCTTATCTATCAAATAAATATAAAATATTCCAAAACTCTCTATAACAATTCTCTTCAATCTTATCCTAGCATTTGAAATATCAATACCTATTTCTTCTCTTGCTTCTCTTATAAGCCCTTCCTTGGGTTCTTCTCCTGCAAGAACTGAACCGCCAACAGAACAATACCACATATCTCCAAAAACTTTTTTATTTTTACTTCTCTTTTGAATCAAATAGCGGTTCTCATCAACCCTAATCCACCCTTCAGAGACCAAGTGATATTCTCCATTTAGCATCTTGTCCCCACGTTTTATGACTCTATTTTTTCTTTTGCCGGATTTACTATATACATCCCAAAACTCAGCCATAAAATTTATTTTCTCACTTTAAGCAAGCTTTTATAAATCCATTAAATAGTGGATGAACCCTATTAGGTCTTGACTTAAATTCCGGATGGAATTGACATGCTACAAAAAATCTGTTTTCCGGTATTTCTATGATTTCCACCAAATCTAAATCTTCATTTATTCCTGAGAATACAACTCCGGCACGTCTTATCTCTCCTCTAAATGAGTTGTTAAATTCATATCTATGTCTGTGTCTTTCAACTATGTGTTCAGTTTGATAAAGTTCTCTAGCTAGAGTACCTTCTTCGACTGTACAGTCATAATCTCCAAGTCTTAAAGTACCGCCAAGGTTTTCGACAGTCTTTTGGTTTTCTAACAAGTCTATAATAGGATAATTTGTATCCGGGTCTATTTCAGATGAATTAGCTCCTTTTAGTCCAAGTTTGTTTCTTGCAACATCTATGAGAACTATTTGCATACCATAGCAAATCCCAAAATAAGGTACATTATGCTCTCTTGCATATTTTGAAGTCAATATCATTCCTTCAGTGCCCCTACTTCCAAAACCGCCCGGTACAATAATTCCATCTATGTCTGAAAATACTTCTTCAATATTTTCTTTTTCAAGATTTTCTGCATTAACCCATTTTATACAAACTTTTGCTCCATTTTCATATCCTGCATCCATAAGAGCTTGAGTTACTGATAGATATGCATCGTGTAAATCTACATATTTCCCAACTAATGCAATCTTAACTTCTTTGCTTGCCTTCTTGAATCTTTCAACCATTTCTTTCCATTGGTGTTTTGATTCTTCAGGTTCTATTTCAAGCTTTTCTATAATATAATTATCAATTCCTTGTTCGTGGAACACCATTGGAACTTCATAAATTAAATCTACTGTCTTTGACTCAACTATGGCCTCCTTTGGAACATCACAGAATAGAGAAATCTTTTCTTTTACTTGTTCTGTGATTTCAACCCCACTTCGAACTACTATAATATCAGCTTTTATACCATAGCTCATCAGCACCTTATATGAATGTTGTGTTGGTTTAGTCTTCAATTCATCAGAACCGGGTATAGTGGGCACTAATACGGTATGTACAAAAAGTACATCTTCAGGTTTGCTTTCAGCATGAATTTGTCTTATCGCCTCTAAAAAAGGAAGTGATTCTATATCCCCAACAGTCCCCCCAATTTCAGTAATTACAACATCTGCTTGAGATTCTTTCGCCGCTTTATACACGGCATTTTTTATTTCATCAGTTATATGAGGTATAACTTGTACTGTTGAACCGTTATAATCTCCTCTTCTCTCTTTTTCAATAACTTTTGAATAAACTTTGCCTGTTGTTATAGACGCTCTCTTTGTCAACTCTTCATCAATAAATCTTTCATAGTGTCCTAAATCTAAATCAGTTTCCGCTCCATCTTTAGTTACAAACACTTCTCCATGTTGGTAAGGACTCATTGTTCCCGGATCAACATTTATATAAGGATCAAACTTTTGCATAAACACGCTAAGTCCTCTTTCTTTTAAAAGACGACCTATACTTGCCGCAGATATTCCCTTTCCTATTCCAGATACAACTCCTCCTGTTACGAATATAAACTTTGACATTAATTCCTCCTAAACTAATGAATTAAACATTTCTCTATAAGTTGGTATATAATTAATCTCTTCTGAAATTCTAAGTTCCAATTCATCAATTATATTTCTAACTTTTTCTAATAACATTGTAGCATCTTTTTGTAATTCTTCGGTAGACTTAAAAATATCTTCATCAGTTTCAAGCCTATCATGTAATTCAATCATTTCTTCTCTTAAATTGTAAAGTTCAGTTATTGAGTCATTAAATAATTCAAGTTCAGCCCTTACAACAGGATTTTCTATTGTATCTAAATACTTTCCATATAAAACGGCTTGTTTCATAGTCATCGGAATAATTTGTTTTTGAATTACTTCTTGCATTGTTCTAAGCTCTAATAGATGAACTTGTTTTATCTCTTCATAAGCTATCTTGTAAATAGCCTCTAACTCAACTTTTGAAAAAATATCTTGCTTGTAGAATATTTCATAGCAGTTTTCATCCTTAACCGCCTTTAAAGCATCAAATAAAGTCTTATGGTTTTTAAGACCTCTTCTGTTAGCTTCTTGAACCCACTCTTCAGAGTAGTTGTCTTTATCATAAATTACTCCACTATATTTTTCCATTCTATCTCTTACAATATTATACACCGTTTCTTTTATATCAACAGCATTCTTTAACTCTTCATACATTCTTTCAAGAGCATCAGCCATTGCAGTGTTTATTACAATATTTAACTCAGCTGCTGATTTAGAACTGCCAAGCATTCTAAATTCAAATTTATTTCCGGTAAATGCTACAGATGCAGTTCTATTTCTATCAGCCTTATCACTTGGAACTTCCCCTAGAGTTTCAATCCTCATAGGTTCAAATTTAGTCTTTGGCTTGTAATTAGTATCACTTATTTTTCTAAATACATCTTCTAAATCTGTGCCTAAAAACATGGACACTATTGCAGGTGGAGCTTCATTTCCTCCCAGTCTATGATCATTTGATACATTTGATGAAGCTATTCTCAAAAGTGTTTGATTTCTATGCACAACTTCTATAAGGGCACTTACAAAAATTAAGAACGGTAAATTTTCTTCAGGATTATCCCCCGGTTCAAAACAATTTAGTCCATAGTTAGTAGCTATTGAGTAGTTGTTGTGCTTACCACTTCCATTTACTCCCTTAAATGGTTTTTCATGTAGCAGACAAACCATATTGTGTTTTTTTGCAACCGACTTTAAAATATCCATACAAAGTTGATTATCATCAACAGCTATATTTACATTTTCAAAAAGAATTGCAACTTCAAATTGTCCAGGAGCAACTTCGTTGTGTTCAGTCTTAGCATAAATTCCCAAACTCCAAAGTTTCTCATCTACTTCACGATAAAATTTTTCAACCCTTTCAGGAATTATACCAAAATAATGGTCTTCAAGTTCTTGAGCCTTAGGTGGTCTCGCTCCAAAAAGAGTTCTCCCAGTGCATGCCAAATCAATTCTCTTGTTATATAAATCTCTATCAATTAAGAAAAATTCTTGCTCGAGTCCAACCTTAACCCTCATTCTGTAAGTATGCTTTTTCTCTAAAATATTCATTATGTCAGAGCCAATTTTTGACAACCTATTTGTTGAAGATAATAATGGTGCTCTAGTATCTAATTTCTCACCTGTAAAAGCAACAAAAACTGTTGGGATATATAAAACATTATCTATTATAAAAGAGTTTGCAGTAACATCCCAGTAAGTATATCCCCTTGCTTCAAATGTAGACCTTATACCTCCGCTTGGAAAAGATGAAGCATCCGGTTCCCCTTTTATCAATTCCTTCCCTGAAAAACGCATAAGGGGTTCATTGTCAGTTCTATCTATAAAAGCCTCCATTTTTTTAGCAGTAAGGCCATTTAGTGGAAAAAACCAATGTGAGTAATGTGTTGCATTATTTTCAATTGCCCATTCTTTCATTGCATGAGCTATGGCATCCGCTGTGTCACGATCTAATTCAAGGTTATTTCTAACTACTTCTTTCCACTTCATATAAACTGAATGAGGTAGTCTTTCTTTCATACGTGCCTTGTTAAACGTCATCTTCCCAAAATTTTCCATCTTGTTCCTCCACTATAATAAATTTTCCATAAAAAACAAAAAATTGGCATAACCAATGCCAATATGAAAAAAAATATTACCCAAGACAAAATCTTGAGGTGTTTTCTTTTATTATATACTCTCAGATTTATTTTATCAAATAGAATTTATCTTTTTATTCTTACAATTATATAATTTAAAACTATATTTTAAATTATATATAAATTTTTAAATCATGTAATTTTCTCTTCAAATATTAATTTAAATCATTGCTCAGATTATATAAACTGTGTTAAACTTTCTAAAAGGAGGCTGTCATGCAAAAGATAATTCTAATGTTTCTATGCTTTATGTTTCCGTCATTTGGATTTATTTATTATTTCTTTTCAACCGAAGATCAAAACAGAGGTTTATATTTAAAAATAAGTTTAGTTTCACTTTTGTTGCGTTTTATATTAGTTATAATGTTACCTATTTTTGGAATTAGCCTTTCATTTATAATTTTAAAACTTATACAGAATTATGGATATTAAAAATCAACCCTCGCTTGGGCTGATTTTTAATTTGTATTAGAATTTTACTCCGTCCCATTCTTTAACATTCTTATTTTTATATACAACTATGTGATAATCAATTTGTGGATCTCGAACAGTTTCTCCTTCAGATTCAATTTCCCAATCTTCATACTCATCTAAATTTGGAAAATATTTTTCTACACGTTCAAATGCTGTATGAGTTTTAGTTATTATCGCCTTTTCACAATAAGGTAAAAACATTTTATACACTTCAGCCCCTCCAATGATTGCAAAATCATCATGGTTCATTTTAGAATATATCTCCATGGCTTTTTCAGGACTGTGTATCACTTCGTATCCTTCCGGATTTATATCACTTCTTGTCAAAATTACATTTCTTCTACCCGGCAATGGCTTCTTATCGGGAAGTGTTTCGTAAGTCTTTCTCCCCATTAAAATCAATTTACCCATAGTAGTTTCTTTAAAAAATTCTAAGTCACTTTTTAAATGCACCAACATATCATTGTCAGCACCTATTCCCCAATTTTCATCTACATTAACTATCGCAAACATACTTACTCCTTAACAAATCAAATTCTTAAATACATTATAACTTAATTTAAAAGTTTAGATTCACCTTTTAATAAAGTTCATAAAAAATAGCAGAGCCTAAACCCTGCTATAAAATATTTTACATACCTGCGTTTAATTTAAGTGCAATATCTAAGAATTTAGTAATTATGAGTGCATTAGTGATATTACTGATGAATCCTCCGATTACCGGAACTACAAAGAATGCTATCTTAGAATATCTGTACTTATCACAAACAGTTTTCATAGTTGTCATTGAAACCGGAACAGCCCCTGTACCGAATCCAAGATGACCTACTGCCATAACTGCTGAATCATAATTCTTACCTAATAATCTGAAAGTTAATAGGTAGACAAATATCAAAATAAATACAACTTGTGCTATTAGAAGCACTACTAATTGTCCGCCTAACCCTGCTAATTGCCACAACTTCATTGTTACAATTGACATAGATACGAACAATCCAAGAGAAAACTCTCCAACTGTATCTAAAGCTTCTAAAATACTATCGTTAACTCTGTTAGTTTTATCTAGGAATAATCTAACCATTATACCTCCAAACATACAACAAACGTGTATTGGGAAGTTTTGTCCGAAATATTTTAGTGTTAAGAAGATAACTTGACCTATACCACAAGCGACCATCAACATATATACAGCTGACATGACTGTTTTTTTGTTGAATAAAATATCAGAAACTGTATCTGTCAAAGTTTTTGAATTGTTATCAAGTTCAGGATCTTCAAAGTGATATTTTTTAACTAAGAAGTTACCAAAAGGTCCACCTAGCATAGAGCCTGCGATAAGACCAAATGTTGCTGCGGCTATTGCAACTTCCATCGCTGCTGATTGTCCGGCTTCAACTGCTATCGGAGCAAAACTTGCAGCATTACCATGTCCACCTGTCATAGGAATTGAACCGGTCATCATTGAAATAAGAGGATTTACTTTTAAAAGCGAACCTACTCCTAAAGCTACCGCATTTTGTCCTGCTGATAATACTGCTGCTAAAATTGCAAAGATTACTACTAGCTTACCACCCTTTTTCAAAAGTGCCATGCTTGCTGCTGTACCACTTGCAGCAAAAAATATACAATAGAACAAAGTATTAACAGTTTTGAAATCAAAATTTGGTTCTAAAATATTTGCATAATATAAAAGCATTGTTATGATTGCTATTGTTGTTCCCCCCACTACCGCTGCAGGTATACAGTATTTTTTAAGTGCCGGGAACTTAGCTCTTAAAAAATCTCCCAAATATATACCTATTACTGCTAAAAATAGGGTCTCAAACATCCCTAGTTCCACTACTGTTCTCTCCATCGATTCCTCCCATTAGTATAATATTTATAAACGCGCTCTTTATTTTACATAATAAATTTTTTAGTGTCAAAATATTTACTATATAAATTTAAAAATTTTTAACAGAGCCAATTTTTTTATACCCTTATGTTTATAAAATTAAATATAGTTTACAAATATTTTTCAATGGCATTTTGTGAATTTAAGTCAGTATAATATATTGGTGGAGTGTCTAGAACAGTATGAGTTCCAAAACTATTATTTTCAAAGAATTTTTGACAAGCTCTTATACACGCTAAATTTACAGAAGCTGTGAAATCAGGATTGCTATCTAACTCAAGTGTAAATTTATAAACTTCCTTTCCATTTGGAGTTTCTCCAACTCTTATCACATGACCTCCGTGAGGCATCACCATATGTTCTCTTTCAAATTCTTCTTGTGATATAAAGTGTACAGTAGTTTCATATTCGTCAAAATAATTTTTCATTGTAACTATTTCTCTTCTTATAGCTTCTTTATCTACACCTTCTTCAGCTACAATAAACACTTCTCTGGAATGAGCTTCGTATGATTTTAAATCGCTCTCTATATTGTATATATCTTCTATAATTTCTTGTTTCGGCAATGTATATTGTACTGCATTCTTTACGCCCGCTATTCTTCTAACTGCGTCGGAATGTCCTTGGCTAACTCCCTTCCCCCAGAATGTGTTAGTATTCCCACGAGGAAGAATGCTTTCTGCCACCATTCTATTTAATGAAAATAAACCTGGGTCCCAGCCTGTTGCAATAAAAGAAACTAAATTATTTTCTTTTGAAATTCTATCCATCTCACTAAAATATTCCGGAATTTTTGCGTGAGTGTCAAATGAGTCCACTGTGTTAAAATTCTTTGCAATCTCAGGTCCCATTTCAGGAATATCTGTTGCCGATCCAAGAGCTAAGACCATAACGTCTATTCTGTCTTTGTAATCTAAAATATTTTTCAAAGACTCCATTCTTTCATTTTTAATAGAATTAGGGTCTCTTCTTGTAAAAATTCTAACAAGTTCCATGTTTTCTTCCAAGTCAATTAAAGCTTCTAGTGACTTTCCTAAATTCCCATATCCAACTATACCTACTCTTATCATCTTTATCCCCTCATTACATCTTTCATATCATAAATTCCATTACTTTTTTCAACTACAAACTCACAAGCTTTTAAAGCTCCGCTTGCAAAAATCTTCTTGGATCCTGCTTGATGCTTTATCTCCAAAACTTCATCAAGCCCTGCAAATATAACCGAGTGTTCTCCAACTATACATCCTGCTCTTACTACCGAAATCCCAACCTCTTCAGCTTTTCGTTTTTCACTTATCTGTGTTCTGTCATACACAGCCTCTGCATTTTCTCGCTCTTCTTTTACTGAGTCAAATAACATTTTCGCCGTTCCCGAAGGTGCGTCAACTTTTTGATTGTGATGTTTTTCTATTATTTCTATATCAAATTCTTTTAAAGCTTTCGTCAATACCTTTATCACTTCGCTCATTACATTCATTCCCATAGAGAAATTTTTAGAATATACAATTGATATTTCTTTCGACAATTCTAAAATTCTGCCCTCTATTTCTGAATCAAGACCTGTTGTTGCAATCACAAGTGGTTTTTTAACTCTTTTTGCAAAACAAAGTACTTCGTTCGCTATGTTTCTATTAGAAAAATCTAAAATCACATCAAATTCTTCTGCTACATCTTCAAATCTATCGTATACTTTTATACCATTGATATCTTTTGACTCAGAAGCATATCCCGCAACAACTTCGTCTGATAAGCTAAGCACTGCATTTCCCATAGCACCAGTTATCCCAACTAAAAATATTTTCATAATCTACCAAGCCCCTTTAAAATTCTTGACATTGTCTCCTTAGTATTCTCACTAGCTTCGTAAAGTGGCAATCTCAAATTACAAGCCTCACAACCCAAAATTTGCATTGCAGCTTTTAATGGAATAGGGCTTGCTTCCATAAATAGTGCGTCTATAAATTCTTTGAACTTAAGTTGAATTTCTCTTGCTTTTAAAATATCTCCATTGAAAAATGCTTCGCACATCTCATGCACTTCCCTTGGAAAAATATTTGCCCAAACTGATATAACTCCTATCCCACCAAGAGATAATAGAGGTAACACTACATCGTCATTTCCTGAATAAATATCAAAATTTCCATCTATCATAGAAGCAACCTTTGTTGTGTATCCCAAATCTCCAGTCGCATCTTTTAGTGCTACAAAATTATTCATCTTTGAAATTTCAACTACACTCTCAGGTGTTATTCCCATTCCGGTTCTACCAGGGACAGAATAAGCTATCATCGGTATGTTTACAGCATTGTCCATCGCTTCATAGTGCTTTAAAAGACCTGTTTGAGAAGTCTTGTTGTAGTACGGTGTAACTTGAAGTAGTGCATCAGCCCCAACATCTTCTATCATCTTGGATAAATTTATTCCGTGTCTTGTGTCATTAGAACCTGCACCGGCTATAACAGGTATTCTTTTATTTACTTTGTCTACTGTAAACTTTACAACTTCAACTTGCTCTTCATCAGTTAAAGTTGATGCCTCACCCGTCGTTCCAGCTATTACAATTGCATCCGTTTTATTTTCCAAATGATACTCCAGTAATTCATCTAACACACCGTAATTTACACTTCCATCTTCATCAAAAGGAGTAACTAAGGCAACTCCACTGCCTCTAAAAATACTCATCTCACACCTCACAGTTCAAACTCACGAATCAATAAACTCATTACCTTTTCTTTTACCAATGTATCTACAATTATTGAAATTGATATTTCAGAAGTTGAAAGTCCGTGGAAATTTATTCCGTTAGAATTTAATAAGTCAAACACTCTTGCTGCAACTCCCGGTTGATTTCTCATCGCATTACCTATTATGCTAACCTTTGAAACATTTTCTACAAATTCAAAATCGTCAGCAACTTTTTCAATTAAATCTCTTTCACCCACAACAGATGTAAATCTTACAAGAGTTTTTCCCTCAGTATCCATCTTCGAAATTATATCTATGTTTACATCTTCCTTAGCCAAATTTAAAAACAGTTCAGCTATAGATTCATTCTTTAAAGTCTTCTTCACTAATAAAATATTATCTTGAACAGATAAATTTGAAATTACACTTTCTTCCACGTTTTCCTCTCCTATATATGTTCCCAATACATTTGCACTATTAAGTGCTACATAAATTCTTATTCCGTACTTTTTAGCAATCTCAACAGACCTTGGGTCTATTATCTTTGCACCTAAATGCGCCATCTCCATAGCTTCATCATAAGATATATTAGATAACTTCTTTGCCTTTCTGTGAAATCTTGGATCAACTGTGTATATCCCATCCACATCAGTATATATTTCACAATCCACCCCAAGTTTCGAAGCTATTGCCACAGCCGAAGTGTCCGAGCCGCCTCTTCCCAAAGTTGAAAAATCTTCTTTAGAATTAATTCCTTGAAACCCTGTGACAATTACAATGTTTTCTTCTGATAGTTCTCGTTCTATCCTCGAAATATTTACATCAACAACTTTTGCAAACCCATATCTTCCTTTAACTTGAAACCCCGCTTGAGCTCCATTTAAAGCTATCGCCTTTTCTCCAATCTCGTTAAGTGCAATTGCAAGCAGAGAAGCTGAAACCATCTCCCCTGTTGCCAGCAACATATCTAGTTCACGTCTTGAAGGATTTTTAGAGAGTGCTCCAACAAGGCTTAGTAGTTCGTCTGTAGTATCTCCCATGGCTGATACTACACAAACTATGTCATTCATTCCGTTTTTTCGACGTTTTAAAATCTCCGCAACTTTTTTTATTTTTTCTATTGTGGCAACCGAACTGCCGCCAAACTTCATAACAACTCTTTTCATAATCCCTCCTTTAAATACAAAAAAACCATGAGCAAAAGCACCATGGTTTACTTTCGCCCCCGATTTATAAAAGCACCTCTATCCAAAAGCGGGCACTCTTAGATAGACAGTTATACGCATATTCTACGCATCCCCAGGTTTCCCTTCGGCGAATTCCCCTTTCATTTCTTACTGATGAAATTCGCAGCCTCTTTTACAATCGTCTGTTTTTTAAATTGTATATACTCTAACACTTAAATATATTAAAGTCAAACTATTTTTTAAATTTATCTATATCTTCAGTAAATTATCTTTAAATCTCTCTCATTAATAATTGTTTTATAAAAAACTCATTGATTCTTATATCCAAACAAAACTCTTAGTGCCATAGCATATTCTTTTTTCCTACTCCCATCTTGAGCAAATTCTATCACCCAATCTAATTCCTTACAAAATTGGATACTACAACCCGTGTTATCTTTGTTGTATAAAGAGCATTTAGCAAATCCTTTACAAGCTGCATCTAAATCATCAATAGGATTTTTATCCCATCCATTATTATCTTTTCCACAAAAATTCCCATATATTACTTTCTTAGATACATTATTATCTTCTGTTTCTTCTAAATTTCTAAATTCCCAAACATCAGCTAAATCATTTACTAAATTTCCTAAATTTATTACTTTTTCTCTAACTCTATCTTTTTTAGCTTTTTCTAAGTTGAAGTATCTCTCTCCATTCTCTTCAACCATATATTTTGAAACATCACTCATAATTTTTTTATCACTATTATAATATTTCATATAAACTTTACTAAATCCTATAGCAAATATAATTATAAATAATCCTATATAAACAATAGTTCTCTTTGATAGATTTTTCATATTTCCTCCTAAGTACTATCAATAAATTCTACCATATTTCCCTAATCACTATTTTTATGGTATCACTGTATATTTTAAATAAATTTTAATACATCTAAATTTTTTATAAAGTTAGATAATCACATAAATTACACTATATAACTTCTTTATAATAAATAACCTTGAGAATTCGTTTTCATTGATCTGATATAGATTATATCATAAACCTTTTATTATGATTATTTACTAAATATTCATCTTTCTTTTAAATATAAAAACTGGCTTATAATTAAATTATAGGCCAATTTTTATATTTTTGATTTTATAAACAAAGTTTATTTTTTCAATTTATCTATTCTTTGGTAAATTTTCCTTAAACACTTGCAACACTTCTTTTGGCTCGTCAATTTTATAAATTCGCGCCGGATTTTTATTCTCATCTAAATCAGTTCCACTGAACCAAATAGCTACTTTTATCTTGTCAAACTTTTTCAACGATTCAAACATATCTCTAGTCCACTTGACTTTATCTCCTCCAACTGTTGAAGAAGAAAACTCTGTTATCATAAGTGGTTTATCGTACGAATTTACCATTTTTTTGTAAAGTGGTGTGTATAGTTCATCAAATGTCTCCCATTTTTCAAATGAATAATAATTTCCCGTATTATAAAGTGTCATTCCAACGATGTCATATTTATCAGCACTTGGTCTGTATTCTGAACCGTCATTGTATTTAAAATTTGGAAAATTTCTTCCATTTGGATTAAAAACATATAATATATATGAATTTGCTCCTTCTTCTTCAAATATTTTGTAGATATAATTATAAAATTCCCTGTAAATATCAGAATCAAGTCCTGTATTATAAGCTGAATAAGCGCACCAATCCCCATTCATCTCATTTCCTATTCTAAATAAAATAGGTAACTTCTTAACTTTTATCATTCGTGCAAGTTCTCTGAAATAATCTTCATATTTCCCATCTAAAACATCATAGGTTTGATTTTCTCCGTCCACTATTTGAGATTGGAAAGTTAACTCCACTGTCTTTTCTTGTATCATAGCAACATCAAGCGCATCTTTTACTTGAGAATTTGGAAAACTAAAATCATGATACACCAATGCATATTTAAATTTGTGTCCTATTTCTGACTCCACAATTGTAGTATCTGTAAATCTCCAAAAATCCACTGAATACAGTCCCCAAGTTGTCGGGTGCTCTGAATTAAAATCTTTTTGATATAATTCCAATGTCTTCTTATCGAGAAGTCTGTCAAAATTTCCATCTTTCATGCTGTTCGGCACTTTTTCAGGAGTTTTAGGATTTTTTGCAATGTCAAATTTAATTGATTCCACCATTGGCATAACCAATTTTTCATTTATCGGTGTGCTACTCTTAATCATAACTGTAAGAGCTTTCTCTCCTAAATTTTTAAACAGTATCATGTAATTAGGCTTATCATTTTCAACTTCACTCAAATGTTGTCTTGTGAACTTTATTTTGTGTATATTCCCAAATTTTGTGCTGACTTTTCCATCGAATGAAACTTTGTGTTCCTTGGTGTTTCTTATTCCTCTTAGTGAATAGTACTCATATGTTTCATAGTTGAAATCTTTGTTCAAGTCCTGAATAAAAATTTTCATATTTATATCAAAAAAGTTAATTTCTGTAGACAGCAAATTTGTCTTCATTTCGATTTCAGAATTTGCCGGCACTTGAATTCTATAACCATCTTGATAATTTTTCAGCCATTTTGTGTGATCATTTATCTTTTCTGTGTCAAAATTTGATGCGAAAATTTTTGTTGGAATCAACATAAAGATAAATACAATTAAAATAATTTTAGTTATAATTTTGTTCATACGCCCTCCTCATACTATAGAAAGTATACTTGAATTAACACACTTTTGAAAGCCTTTAAAATAAAAGAACTCTCCAACTTTTAAAAATTGGAGAGCGTAATAAAATCATTTTATTATTTTTCTATTTCCATCATCTTGTCAATTCTTCTTTGATGTCTGCCACCTTCAAATTCTTCTGATAAAAATTCATCAACTATTAGCTTTGCAAGGTCTTCGCCAACAACTCTAGCACCAACTGCAATTATCTGAGCATTATTGTGTCTTACGCTCATCTTTGCTGAATATGGTTCTGAGCATACGCAAGCTCTAATTCCCTTTACTTTGTTCGCAGAAATTGAAATTCCAACTCCTGTTCCACAAATTAAAACTCCTTTTTCAACTTCTTCAGTTAAAATTGCATTTGCAACAGCTTTCCCATAGTCCGGATAATCTACCGAACCAAGAGAATGAGTTCCGTAGTCCACAACTTCATATCCTTTAGCTTCTAAATGTTCTTTCAATTTTACTTTTAATTCAAATCCTGCGTGGTCTGATCCCATTCCAATTTTCATTAATTCACCTTATTCCTTAAATTTCTCTTAGCAATATAATCCTCTAAATTATCTGCAACTGCATTCCCCATTTCAAGTCTTGCCTCTTCTGTTGCATTTCCCAGATGTGGAGCCAATACAACACTATCTAATTCAAGTAATCCTGCTGTAACATTTGGCTCAAATTCATATACATCAAGTGCTGCTGAACGTATATCTTTATTTTTTAGAGCTTCTACAAGAGCTTTCTCGTCAACCAAAGGTCCTCTTGCTGCATTTATTAAATGTGCCGTAGACTTCATCATCTTAAATTCTCTTTCCCCTATCATATGCTTTAACTCAGGAGAAAAAGCAGTGTGTAGAGACAAGAAATCCGATTTTTTTATCACTTCATCCTTAGATAAATACTCTATTCCTAAAGCTTCTACGTCTTCTTTTCTATTTCTTGAATAGTAAATTACATTCATATCAAATGCCAATGCTCTCTTCGCAAGATTTTTGCCTATATTCCCCATGCCTATTATACCAAGAGTTTTCCCTTTCAGTTCCTCTCCAAGAAAATAAGTCGGTCTCCAGCCAAAGAATTTACCTTCCCTTAAATCCTTTTCGCCTTGTACTATCTTTCTGGCAGTTGCAAGCATTAGAGCAAAAGAAAGTTCAGCAGTGGAAACTGCAGATGACGGTGCGGGAGCATTTGTCACATCAATTCCATTCTCCGCTGCAGCTTTTATATCCACATTGTCATATCCCGCACCATAGTTTGCAACTAACTTCAAATTCTTAGCATTCTCACTCTCTAAAACTTCTCTTGTTATCTTATCTGAAAGCGGACATATCAAGACCTCTACACCTTTAAGTCTTTCGACTATCTCATCATTTTTTAACGGTATATTAGAATCTTCATAATCAACTTCACACAAATTTTCAATTCTCTGTAAAATTTCTTTAGGTACTCTACTTGTTATAAAAACTTTCAATTCAGCCTCCTATTTTACCTTTCATATCTTCAACGTGAGTTAAATCTATAGCTTCAAAATTTTCTACAATTAGCTTTTTAGAGAATAAACTCTTTTTCAATGTTATTATAAAATCATTTCCTATAAGTTCTTCAGCCTTTAGACCTATATAAATTTTTTTATCTTCATAGTGTTTTACAACATAATTTTTCTCATCAATTATTCCACTTCCAAAACTTACATTCATATCAAATTTTGGATTTACAGCATTTGCACAACATGATCCCACCCTGTTAAATGAAATTTCAGAATTAATAACTACATAATCAGCATTATTTTTATTTAAATACTCCATTGCTTCTCTACTTATTTTCAACCTATCACGACCTTTTATTTAACTTTCATACCTCGCCATAAACCAATCTTCACAATTCAGTTTTTCAATTAAGGCTTCTCTTGATACCTTTTCAGTCTTAAATATCTTATATTCTCCAATAACTTCTTCAGATTCAACTTCAATATCTAAACTAAAATCTTTCGGAACTCTAACATAGTATTTGGCATTTATTTCATTGCTACAAACTAAATTACTATCTGTTTTAACTTTTAATGCAGCTCCTCTTAATACTTCAATAATATCTGAAACTATGGCATTACCAGTTGGCAAACTTCCAGCTCCTTGCCCTTTAAAGACAAGCGAAGAATAATTCTCCCCAAAAATTTCCACGCTATTATCTGCCCCTTCAATGTTGTATAAATTATCCCTTTCATCTAAGACCACAGGCTCTACAACAGCTGAAAAACATTCCTCTTCTATTATACTCTCTGCCAGTAGCTTAACCTTTAAATTTTTAGACTTTAAATATTTGATATCTGTATCATTTATCTTAGATATACCAAATCTCAAGATATCTTCGTTTTTTACAATACCATTAAAGGCAATAGTAGATAATATTGTCAATTTTCTAAGAGTGTCTACCCCTTCCACATCATCGTACGGGTCACTTTCTGCATATCCAAGTTCTTGAGCAGCTTTTAAAACTTCTGAATAAGATTTTGCTTCATTATACATTCTACTCAATAAATAGTTGGACGTTCCGTTTAAAATTCCTCGCACTCTATTTATTTTATTTATTATTACTTGGCTTTTTAATGGAGTTATTACTGGAATACTTCCCCCAACAGCAGCTTCATATAAAAATGATACCCCATTTTTATCAGCTAACTTATTAAACTCCTCAAAATATTCACTTACAACTGCTTTATTAGCTGAAACAACGTGTTTTTTATTTTCAAGAGCTCTTTTTATATACTCATAACTTGATTTTAAATCTCCTGTCATCTCAACAATTAAACTTATATCTTCATCATCTACAATTTCATTAAAATCAGAAGTGAAAATCGCTCTTCCATCTTCTGTGGTTCCACTTACATTTCTTCTCAATATTTTTTTTACTGTTACTTTATCGCCTACAAAGTACTCTATTTCACTTTTCTTTTTATTAATTATCTTGTATGCACCTTTCCCAACAGTGCCGTATCCTAAAAATGCTATATTTATCATCAAATTTTCCCTTTCTCTTTTGGATTTATTATACCACTCATTTAAAATTATAAGTATAAGTTAATGAATATATGATATTGAAAAATAGTTATTATAATGCTAAAATACTTAAAAAGACGGGAGGAAATAGATGATAAATTTAGCAATACTTGGTGCGACAGGGCTTGTCGGACAAAAAATGAGAAGAATTTTAGCTGAGAGAAACTTTAAATTTGATAATATATTCTTCTTTGCTTCAAAAAATTCTGCTGGGCAAGATATCTATTTTAAAGGCAAAAAATATACCATAATTGAATTAAATGAAGAAAATTTGTTAAATAATAATATTAATTATGCTCTTTCAGCACTTGATTCTCCGCTTGCAAAAATATATGTTAACTTAGCTGCTGAAAACGGAATAACTGTTGTAGATAACTCTTCAGCTTTTAGAATGGATCCTGAAGTTCCTCTTGTGGTACCTGAAATAAATCCGGAAGAAGCTTTAAAGGGAAACGGAATTATAGCAAATCCTAATTGCTCTACAATACAATCTGTAGTTGCTCTTAACCCTATATACAAAAATTTTGGAATAAAGAGAATTATATATACTACTTATCAAGCAGTTGCAGGGAGCGGAGTAAATGGAATTGATGATCTAAAATTAGGAGATTGGGGTGGAAAAAATAAATTTTATCCTTACCAAATCTCGCACAATGCAATTCCCCACATAGATGATTTTACTGAAGATGGATATTCTAAAGAAGAACTTAAGATGGTAAATGAAAGTCGTAAGATTTTATCTGACGACTCTCTAAAAATAACTGCCACTGCTGTTAGAATACCTGTGTTTGAAAGTCATATGGTAAATATTGTAGTGGAAACCGAAAAACCATTTGAAGTTGAAGAAATTTTTAACATCTTCAAAAATTCAGAAGGTATTGTTTTACAAGATGATGTAAAAAATAATATCTATCCTATGCCAATAACTGCAACAGGAAAAGATGAAGTCTTCGTTGGTAGAATAAGACGTGACCATTCTGTTGAAAATGGTATAAACTTTATGTGCGTTTCAGATAACACAAGAAAAGGCGCGGCACTAAACGCAATACAAATTCTTGAATATGTAATAGAGCATAAATAATTATGGGTTTGAGTGTATCTCAAGCCTTTTTATTTTATCAACTCCTTATGATAATATTAATTAAAAGTAGGTGAATTATGAAAAAATTTTTTGAATCGTATTACATCCCATCAGAAATAAAGGGAATATTAAAAAAAAGAGACCCATCTTCACACAAGGGAACTTATGGAAAAATCGGAATAATCGCCGGGTCAAAAGGTATGACCGGTTCAGCATATCTTGCAAGTAATGCAGCTATTAGAACCGGATCAGGTCTTGTGTACAATGTTGTTTCAAAAGATATTTTAGATATTATGACAATAAAATATGTAGAGCCAATTGCAAAAAGTTTTGATAATTTAGATTCAATGTTAGAATTTTTGCAAAATTTAAATTCAATTTGTATAGGTCCCGGAATTGGAACAGAAAGAGAAGCCGAAGAAATATTACAAACTATCCTAACTTTAGAAAAACCAATCCTCATAGATGCAGATGGAATAAACTTGCTTGCCAAAAATTTAGACTTGCTAAAGACGAGGACATATCCAACCCTACTCACTCCGCATACAGTTGAATTTTCAAGACTTACCGGATTTTCTCCTGAATACATAAATGAAAATCGATTGGAATCTGCTAAAAAGTTTGTAAATGAATATAATTCAATTTTAGTTTTAAAGGGAAATAAAAGCATTGTTGTTTCAAAAGATTATACTTATATTAATAATTCAGGCAACCCAGGTATGGCAACCGCCGGTTCAGGAGATGTCCTATCAGGTATAATTACCTCACTCCTTGGAAGAAATATTGAACCATTTGCTGCAACCAAGCTTGGAGTGTTTATTCACGGAATGGCAGGAGATTTTGCCGCAGAAAAATTGAGCATGGACTCTATGATTGCTTCTGACATAATAGACAATTTACATAAAGTTTTTAAAATAGAAGAGCTATATTAAATTTTTAATCCAACCTTGTAGATTAAATTCATACTACAGGGTTGATTTACATTTCAAAACAAAATAGAGAGGCATTTACCTCTCCACTTTAGAAAACTCACATCCACAATAATCTTGTCTGTAAAGTCCATATTCCTCTGAAAGTTCTGTCGAACGTTTAAACCCATTTTTCTTTTTAAAATCCGAATACAAATATTTTACATTATATTCTGTTTCAAGTCCTTTGCCTATTGAATTTAATGCCTCTGCATTTTTATAGGGACTTATTGAAAGTGTTGTAGTAAAATATTCAAACCCATTTTCAGCTGCATACTCGGCAGTTTTTTCAAGACGTTGTCTATAACATTTCATACATCTTGCTCCACCTTCCGGAGCTTCTTCAAGACCCTCTGCAATTTCTAAAAACTCATCGTGGTTATAGTCTAAAACTTTTACATCTACACTCCACCCACAATCGCTCACAAGTCTATTAAGTTCTTCTGCCCTTCTGATAAACTCAACATCAGTGTCCATATTTGGATTATAAAACAACACACATATATCAAAATATTCTACCATTCTCTCTATTACAGCTGATGAACATGGAGCA
>NZ_JAXDSS010000111.1:0-21281 GCF_034090345.1 Peptoniphilus sp.
TCTTTTTGGTATTTCAATTTTTTCACCAGCTCTAGCATATTCATATAACTTTTTTCCTTTTATTTTTATAGCGGAATATATAGGTGGTTCTTGAAGAATATCTCCTGTGAAATTTACTAGTTCTTTTTTTAGCGAATCTTCAGAAGGGATCATAGTACTCGTGTGAGTCACATTACCTGTTATATCTAATGAATCTGTCTGAATTCCAAATTTAAACTCGGCAATATATTCTTTACTAGAAGCTGTAAGTCTATCAGATAATTTTGTTGCTTTACCTATTAATACAGGCAATACACCTGTAGCTATAGGGTCTAAAGTACCTGTGTGTCCTACCTTTTTTATGCCTAGTTTTCTTCTAACCATATAAACCACATCATGACTAGTAACTCCTTTTGGCTTATCGATTACTAGAACTCCATCCATTTAGTTCACCTTCAACAATTTTTACAATATCATTAATTCTATCGCTTAATGGTAGGGGCAAAGTTGCTCCTGCCGCTCTAATATGTCCTCCGCCACCGAAAGAAGATACTATATTTATTGCATTAATATATTCTTTTGTACGTACAGAAAGTCTGATGTTTTCTTTCTTTTCTTTTAATAAAACAGCTACTTCTACTCCACTAATATCTCTTATAAATTCAACGATACCTTCTGAATCGCTTTTATTAGCTCCACATGATTCTATCATTTTATCATCAACATAAGCTATAGCTAACTTTGAATCAAAATAGTATTTGATTGAATTCATAGCCATAATTAGTAGAGACGTTTTTTCTTTAGAGCGATTTTGATATAAATTAACTCCTATTTTATTTATATCTATCTTTTTATCAATTAATATCCCCGCTGCATTAAATGTAGATTTTTTTACGCTGTCATATTTAAAACTTCCTGTATCTGTCGATATCCCGGTATATAGACAAGTTGCAGCATCAGTATTTATTTCATAACCTAAATCATTAAACAAATAAAATATTAATTCGCAAGTTGCAGGAGAGTTTGGGTCTACTAAATTTATATCTCCAAAGTTAGTATTTGTACTGTGATGATCTATATTTATCTTGTTTTTTGCAGAAAGATATAAATTTTTTAAAGCTCCTATTCTATCTAAATCCGCACAGTCCACTGTAATAAATAAATCCGGAGCTTTCAAGCCCTCATCTGTAACTATTTCTGAAAGTCTAGGTAAAAATTTTAAATTCTCAGGTATCTCATCTATTACAACAGCTTTAACATCTTTTCCGATTCCTTTTAAAATTATATAAGTTCCCATTAGAGACCCCACATTGTCTCCATCCGGATTCATGTGGGATGCTACATAAATTGTATTAGCGGAACTTATAGCTTTAGCTATCTCTTCTGTTACCATGGTTTACCTCATTTATCAATCTATTCATTTCCAAGCCTCTTTCAATAGAATCATCATGAATAAATATAAGTTCAGGCATAGCTCTTAACTTAACCATTCTAGAAAGTTCTTTTTTTATAAATCCTTTAGATGAGTTAATTCCTTGCATAGCCTCTTCTATTTCATTCGTAAAAAATGATATATATACTTTTGCAAATGATAAGTCGTTAGTTACATCTACTCTTGATACACTAACTATATCAGGAACTCTTGGATCTTTTAATTTATTTTGTATTACATCAGATATGGCTCTTCTAACTTCTTCTGATATTTGTTGTGTACGTTTTGGATTCATATTACTCCCTCTTAACTTCTTTCATAATATAACATTCTATAAGGTCTCCATCTTTAACATCGTTAAATCCTTCTATTCCAAGGCCACCTTCAAAGCTAGTATTTAATTCTTTTACATCATCTTTAAATCTCTTAAGAGAGGCTACTTCACCTTCATGAATAACTACATCTTCTCTTAAAACCCTTATTTTAGCATTACGAACTATCTTTCCTGACAGCACATAAATACCAGCTACTATTATATTTCCAGGAAGTTTAAATGTTTGTCTAACTTCACATCTTCCCATGATCTCTTCAACGATATCAGGATCGAGCATACCTTTTACAGCTTTTTCTACATCATCTATAATGTCATATATAACTCTATATGTTCTTACATCAACTTCCTCATTCTTTGAAAGTTCAATAGCATTGATGTTAGGCCTTACATTAAATCCTACGACAATGGCATTTGATGCAGAAGCTAAAGTTACATCACTTTCATTAATTCCGCCAACGCCTGAATGGATTACATTTATTTTAACTTCTTCATTGGATAGTTTAAGAAGAGATTGAATTAAAGCCTCAACTGATCCCTTAACATCGGCTTTAACCACGATATTTAGGTCTTTCATTTCCCCTTCTTTTATTCTGTCAAATAAATTATCTAACGAAACCTTGCTTCCTGAATTTATTCTATTTTTTCTTAATTCTTCTCTATTAGAGTCGGCTATAGTTCTTGCAGTTTTTTCATCTTCTACAGCATAGATAAGTTCCCCGGCATTTGGAACATCTGACAAACCTAAAATTACAGCTGGCATAGATGGGCCTGCCTTTTTAATGTTCCTATTTTTATCGTCTGTCATAGCTCTAATTCTTCCACTTGATACTCCAGATACTACAGTATCCCCAAAGTTAAGTGTACCTTTTTGAACTAAAACAGTAGCCATAGGTCCTTTACCTTTATCTAACTTAGCCTCTATAACAGTACCAACTGCCATTCTATTAGGGTTTGCTTTTAATTCTTGCATTTCTGCAACCAAGTTTATCATTTCTAATAGTTCATCAATACCTTCTTTAGTCTTTGCTGAAACGGGAACCATAATAGTATCTCCACCCCAGTCTTCACTCATCAATCCATTTTCAAGAAGTTCTTGTTTTACACGGTCAATGTTAGCGCCTGGTTTATCAATTTTATTAATAGCAACTATTATTGGTACATTTGCAGACTTTGCATGAGATATTGCTTCTATTGTTTGAGGCATTACACCATCATCTGCGGCAACTACTAATATAGCTATATCTGTTATTAAAGCTCCTCTCAATCTCATAGAGGTAAATGCTTCATGACCTGGAGTATCTAAGAAAGTTATCTTCTTTTTGTTTACTGTTACAGTATAAGCACCTATATGTTGAGTTATACCACCAGCTTCAGATTCTTGAACATGAGACTTTTTAATAACGTCTAGAATAGAAGTCTTGCCATGGTCTACATGTCCCATAACAGTTACAACTGGAGGACGGCTTTTTAAGTCTTTTTCGCTATCTTCGTAATCAAGTCCTAACTTTTCTTCTATGGAAATTTCTTGTTCTGGTTCATCTATAACTATTTCTATGCCTAGTTCATCCGCTACTAATATACAAGTGTCTTCATCTATTTCCTGATTTTGACTTGCCATTATCCCAAGAACAATCAATTTAGAAATTATTTGTGTCACCGGCAAAAATAATTTCTCTGCAAATTCCTTTACAGTTATAGGCGCTTTTATTTTTATAGGAGACTCATCATTTTTTATAGCATCAATTTTATCTTGCTTTTTTTGAGCTTTAGATCTTTTTTTAGCAGGAGTTTTTTTTGTTAAATCTCTTTGTTTTCTCCTGTTTCCAAGTTCATTTAAATCTTCCATATCAATTTTATTGTATTGATTTTTTTTCTTCTTATTTTTACCTACGCTTATTCCCTCAGATTTAAAATTTTCTTTTGTATTATGTTTCTTGCTAAAATTTTTATCTGATTTAAATTCTTTATTCTTTTCAGAATTTTTAGTGTCTTTATTTTTTTTATTATCGAAATTTTTATTCAATTGTTGTTGACCACTCTTACCTTTATTATCTTTTATATGTTTATTCTTTGTATCTGAATTATTAACTTCATCATTTACAACAGAATTTTTATTTTGTATATTTTTTGCTCCTCCAGATTTAGATTGATAAGCATTCCTTATCTTTTTTTCATCTTCAGGCTCTAGTGTTGACATATGATTTTTAACATCAATATTTAATTCTGCCATTTTTTGTAGTAAATCCTTACTACTTAGGTTTAATTCTTTCGCCAATGCATGTACTCTAATTTTTGACATACGGCCACCTCCTAATTAAGGCATATCTTTAATGGATCTTTTTAATTCTTCAATAGTTTCATCATCTATCTCCATTTCAAATGCTCTGTTTAAAGCTTTAGACTTTATTGCTTTGTCCAAACAATTTTCATCATAGCACAGATATGCACCTCTGCCATTTTTTCTACCACTAACGTCTAGGAAAACTTCGCCTTCTTTATTTTTTACAACTCTTATAAGCTCTGATTTAGGTTTATTTTCTCCACAACCCAAACATTTTCTCATAGGTACTTTTTTTGGTTTTGTCATAAATTCTCCAACGCCTTTAAATATATAATCTAATTCTCATCTTTTTCAATTCCTCTAGTTATTTCATTTGAAATTTCTACTGAATCGTCATGATTTTCTATTGTTTCTTTTGAAAAATCAGACTTACAACCATATCTTTCGTATAAATCTTCTTCAGTTATATTTTCAATTTCTAAATATTGTTCATACTGAGTTGTACTCTTTATATCAATTTTCCAACCTGTAAGTTTTGCAGCTAATCTAGCATTTTGTCCTTCTTTTCCTATAGCCAAAGACAATTGGTAATCCAGAACAACTACTAAAGCCGACTTTTCTTTTTCATTAATAAAAACTTTTTCTACTTTAGATGGGCTTAATGCATTTGCTATAAAAGTATCTATATCTTTGCTATAAATTACAATATCAACTTTTTCATCATGTAATTCATCTACAATGGCTTTAACTCTTGCTCCTTTATAGCCGACACAAGCTCCCAACGGGTCTACTTCTTCGTCCTTTGAAAATACAGCTATCTTGGTTCTAGAACCTGCTTCTCTTGCTATTGAATAAACTTCAACTATTCCCTCGGCTATTTCTGGGACTTCTAATTCAAACAGTCTCTTCACTAAGTTAGGATGAGATCTTGATAATATTATTTGAGGGCCTTTAGTTGTTTTCTTTACTTCAACTAATAGCAACTTAAATCTAGCGCCTTGTTTATAGGTTTCACCTTTTATTTGCTCTGAAGGTAGCAATATAGCCTCAGTTTTTCCAAGGTCAAAGAATACATTTCCGTATGATACTCTTTGAACTTGACCTGTTATTATCTCATTTTCTCTGTCTGTAAAATCATCGAATATTATATCTCTTTCAGCATCCTTTATTCTTTGAATTACTACTTGTTTAGCTGTTTGAGCTGCTATTCTTCCAAATTTTGCAGGATCTACCATTTTGGAAAAGACATCTCCAACTTCATATTTAGTGTCTAATTTCTTTGCTTGACTTATTGAAAGTTGAGTTTTGTCATCAATTAAATCTTCATCTGCAACTATATCTTGCAGTGCATAAATGTCAATTTTACCTGTTTCTCTATCTATATTTACTTCTACATTTTGGCTTGTTCCAAAATTCTTTTTATAACTTGAAACCATAGCTGCTTCAAGTGCGGAAAATACAACTTCTTTTGAAATTCCCTTTTCTTTTTCTAGCTCATCTAAGGCCTCTATGAATTCTTGATTCATATTTCCTCCTAAAATTTAATGGTTTGTACCATGTTTGCAATTGTTTTGATCGGAATGTTGATGATATTAGATTCAGATTCGATTTCAACATTTTCTTTATCATAATTAAGTAATGAACCTTCTATCTGTTTTTTACCATAAATTGGTGCATATAGCTTGATTGTTACATCTTTACCCATGTTTCTTCTATAATCATCTTGTGTCTTTAATGGTCTGTCTAATCCTGGAGAAGATACTTCTAAATAATAAGAATTTTCTATTATATCTAAGTTTTCAATATCTTCATCTATAGCTCTACTCATCTTAGAACAATCATCTAAATCTATCCCTTCTTCTCTATAGATAAAAATAGATAATAAATCATGTTTTTTGCCAGCTTTGTATTCAATATCTACTAATTCATATCCAAGTATATTGGCATGCTTTAGTGCAATTTCTTTAATTTTGCCAACTATTTCTTTCTTGCTCATTATACACCCCCTATTTACAAAAACAAGAGTGGGAAAACCCACTCTTTAGTAACTTTCTATTTATTAATTTAATTATATCACATATAAAAATTATTTCAAGCAACTAAAAGTTAAACAGGCTTATTTGGTTAGTTTCTTGAAAATCATCTAATAAATGATTTTGTTTTAATATTTCAGTTGTACTCTTTCCAGTACCTGTTCTCTTTTTAAAGTCTTCAATAGAAATAAAAGGTCCATTTTCTCTTTCCAAAACTATTTGCTTAGCTACAGAGTCACCAACTCCTATAAAAGCCCTTAGCGGTAATAAGACTTTATTATTTTTTATAGAAAACCTACTTGCCTCAGACTCATATATATCTGCATTCTCAAACTCATATCCTCTCGCAAACATTTCAAGAACCACCTCTAATATAGTAATTTGTCCTTTTTCCTTAGCTGTTAAAGTATCAGCTTTTTTCAATTCTTCAACCCTATTTTTAACAGCTTCATATCCTTGAAGCACAAGTTCTCCATCAAAATCATTAAGCTTTATAGTGAAAAATGTAGCATAGAAGGCCAAAGGATAATTCAATTTAAAATAAGCTATTCTAAAAGACTGCGTCACATATGCAACAGCATGTGCTTTTGGAAACATATATTTGATTTTTTCACACGATTCAATGTACCATTCAGGAAGAGCTAGATTTTTCATTATAGTTTTTTGTTCTTCTGTAAGACCTTTCCCCTTACGTACTTTTTCCATAGTATCAAATGCCATTTTATTTTCGGCACCTGCACGAATTAAGTATGTCATAATATCTTCTCTAGTACATATAACATCTGATAATTCTGCTCTTCCATCATTTACTAAACTTTGAGCATTGTTTGTCCATACATCAGTTCCATGAGACAAACCAGATATTCTTACTAAATCAGCAAAGTTTTTAGGTTCAGTTTCAATTAACATTTGTTTTACAAATCCTGTGCCAAATTCTGGAATTCCTAGTGTTCCAGTCTTTGTTTTAAAAATATCTTCATTTAAATTTAGAGCTTTTGCATTTCTAAAGAGGCTTAAAGTTTCAGGGTCATTTAGAGGTATTTTGCTTGAATTTATACCTGTAAAATCTTCCAGCATTTTTATTATTGTAGGACCGTCATGCCCTAATATATCAAGTTTAAGAATTTTACCATGAATGAAATTATAATCAAAATGGGTAGTTATTACAGTTGAATTTATATCATCAGCTGGATGTTGTATTGGAGTAAAATCAAAAACTTCTTTATTCTTTGGTACAATCATTACTCCCCCAGGGTGTTGCCCTGAAGTTCTTTTAATACCTACTAAATTATTAACTAGTCTATCTATTTCAGCTGAATGAACTGATTGGTTTTCAAAATATTTTCGCACATATCCATAAGCTGTTTTATCCGCTACTGTGCCTATTGTACCTGCACGAAATACATAACCTTCACCTAATAATTCTTCTGTATATTTATGAGCATTAGGTTGATATTCTCCTGCAAAATTCAAATCGATATCAGGTTCTTTATCTCCATTAAATCCTAAGAATACTTCAAAAGGTATGTCATGCCCATCTTTTTTCATCTTCGTTCCACAAACAGGACAATTTTTATCTTCAAGGTCTACTCCTGAACCAACTTCTCCATTAGTAAAAAACTCTGAATATTTACAATTAGGACATACATAGTGTGGCACAAGTGGGTTGACTTCTGTTATAGAAGCCATAGTAGCTGCAAATGATGAGCCCACAGAACCTCTAGAGCCTACTAAATATCCATCTCCATTTGATTTAGCAACTAGCTTTTGTGCAATTATATACAATACCGCGTATCCATTGTCTATAATACTTTTTAATTCTATTTCAAGTCTATCCTCAACTATCTTAGGTAAAGTTTCGCCATATATTTCATGCGCTTTATTATAACAGATATTGCGTAAATCATCCTCAGCTCCATCAATAGATGGTGGATAAGTTCCATCAGGTATTGGATTTAATTTTTCAATAGTATCTGCTATTTTATTTGTATTTTCAACAACTACTTCATATGATTCTCTTTCTCCTAAATAACTAAAGCTTCTAAGCATTTCATCTGTTGTCCTAAAAAAGAGAGTTTTGGGAATATTGGCTCCTCTGACTGGTGGTGTTTGACTAGATAATATAATCCTTCTAGTTAAATCATCCTTAGGTTCTAAGTAAAATACATCCCCAGTAGCAACTACTGGAATATTTAAATCCCTTCCCAAATTATAAAGATAAGTATTTATTTCCTCTAAATCTTTTTTATCTTTTACCATTCCGTTTTGTATAAGCTCTATATTATCTTCAATAGGCTGCAACTCTATATAGTCAAAAAACTTTGCTATTTCTCTTATTTTACTTTCTTCTTCCATATTTAGAACAGCTTCAAACAAAGGTGATTTAGAAGTTCCACTTCCAATTAACAAACCTTCGCGATATTTTTCTATTAAAGATTTAGGAACTTTTGCAACTCTACTAACATATTTTAAATGAGATGCCGAAACTAATTTATATAAATTTTTAAGCCCTATATTATTCTTAACTAAAATAGAAACTGGTGATTCAAAGAGTACTGCCGGATTTATATTGCTAGATAAAATATTCAAGTTTGAAATTGCATCTTTATCTTTTGCTAACTCAAGTAATTTTATAAAAACTAAAGCCGTAGCTTGTGCATCATTTACCGCTCTATGAGCATTGACAAGTGATACTCCAAACTTTTTAGAAAGAGCTCCTAAATTAAATCTTTTCATATCAGGTACTAAAGCCCTAGCTAGATATAAAGTATCAACTACATCGAAATTAAATTTCAAATTATATTTAGTCATATCTCTGCGTATAAATCTTGTATCAAATGCCGCATTATGTGCAACTAGTACAGTATCTTTACAGAAATCATAGAAATCAAATATCACTTTATCAATCATCGGTTCTTCGCTAATTAAAGCCGGTGTAATTCCCGTTAATTTCTGAACTTCTTCTGGTATCGGTCTATTAGGGTTTATTAGTTGAGAAAAATGATCTATTATAACTCCATCTTTTACTTTTACTGCACCTATTTCTGTAATTTCATCAGTTCTTGGAGAAAAACCAGTGGTTTCAATGTCAAAAACTACAAAAGTTCTGTTTTCTAAAGATGGGTCATTTGTACACATAAGTATCTTAGGGTCATCATCTATATAATTGGCATCCAATCCATATAAAATCTTCAAGTCATAATTTTTACTCGCATCCATCGCCTCAGGGAAACCTTGAACATCAGCTAGATCTGTAATTGCAATTGAATTCATCCCAAGAGCTTTAGCCCTTTTAGCAAAATCTTTAAATGGGTTAATTCCATTCATAGTGCTCATTCTTGTGTGCAATCTCAATTCAACACGCTTGATTTCTTGTTGGTCTACAGGAACTTCTTCTGGAACAATTTCTAAATATCTTATAAATAAAGCTTGGTCTCTTAGGAAATTATCATATTGAGGATTACCAGTAACTAAAATTGTAGTACCTACACTTAAATTAGCATCAAATTCCGCTTTTCTATCTTCCGATAAAAATACTTTCGCATAATAAGAACCTGAATGGTCATTTAATGAAATTGTATATATAAATTTTGAATCCTTTATTTCCTTGATGTCAATTTTGAATATCTTGCCTATTATAGTTACCTTAGGTTGATTTAAATTTACATTGGCTATTTGAGAAATCTCATAAATATCTTTTTTACCGTACTTAAATTCTTTTTCTGCAACAACCTCTTGTTTTGCAACTGCCCTATAGATTTCTGTATTTTGAATTAAATTCTTTTCAAATTCTTGAATTTCATCTAATTTCTTTTCAAGTTCTTCTTCACTACATAGGCAATTTTCTTTAGGCTTTATAAATTCTATTTTATATTCTTTAAATGAAAGTAATTTTTCTCTCAACTTTTCACTTAACCCATTTGATGTCAAAGCGTAATATAACTCCTCTTTAGGAGGAGCTATACTTATACTACTTTCATTTGTTACGATTTCAATGTTTTGTATACAACTTCTAATAGATGGACTATATTCTAGCAATGTATTAATTACTACATCTTCAACGGATATAAAGTTAGAAATTTCAAAACTGCACTTAACATTTAAACCAGATAAATATTTTTGTAACTCAGCCTCTAGTAGAGATTTATTTTCGCCAGTTAATTCAACATTACAAAGAAATTCAAATTTAACACTTAAATTATTTTTATCTAATATACACTTTTTGAATTGAACTTCAGTTTTGGGAAAATTATTTTCTAAATTTAATTCTTTTAATAATTTTTCAAATTCCATAATATACCTACATATTTTTGATTTCTTTTACTAACTCATCTAACAAATTTTCTTCAGAAATTTTTTTGACTATTACACCTTTTTTAAATAAGATAGCCTCTCCTATTCCCCCGGCAATTCCTATATCAGCTTCTCTTGCCTCTCCAGGACCGTTAACAGCGCATCCCATAAGTGCTATTTTCAAATTTTTCTTTATAGGAGAAAGTTGCTTTTCAGCTTTTTCCACTAAACTTAACAGATCAATATTTGTTCTTGCACAAGTAGGACATGAAATTATCTCAATACCATCTGTCAAAAGATTTAAAGACTTCAAAATTTCTCTTCCAACCTTTATTTCTTCAACAGGGTCAGATGTTAAAGAAACTCTTATAGTATCGCCTATTCCCTCTCTTAGAAGATATCCTATTCCAACAGCAGATTTAACAGCACCTTGAAATGCAGGACCTGCTTCAGTTATTCCTAAATGTAATGGATAATCACATATTTTTGAAAACTCACTATAAGAATCTATTGATAAATTAACATTTGAAGCTTTCAGAGAAACTTTAATATCAAAAAAGTTTAAATCTTCTAAAACTTCTATTTCTCTCATCGCTGATTGTACAATAGAATTTGCATTTACTCCTCCCATTTCAGAGAGCAAATCTTTGTGAATTGAACCTGAATTAACACCAATTCTAATAGGGAGCCCATAGTGTTTACAAACTTCAACCACTTCTTTAACTTTATTTTTGTCTCCAATATTTCCAGGGTTTATTCTAATACAATCTGCTCCCATCTCGGCGCTCATAACTGCCAATCTATGGTCAAACTGTATATCTACTACTACAGGAATATGAATAGATTTTTTTATTTTTTGTATAGCTTCTGCATCATCTCTATCATTTACAGCAAATCTAATAATGTCACATCCTACATTTTCTAATTGTAAAATTTGAGCTACTGTAGACTGTACATCTTTAGTTTTGGTATTTGTCATGGATTGAACTGTAATAGGAGCGTCTCCACCAACAGGAACATTTCCAACCACAATCTGTTTTGTTTGCCTTCTATTAATCATAAAATCACCCATTTATTATTCTGTTTAAATCACCAAAAATCGTTACATATATCATAATACCAAATAAAAATGATAAGCCTATTAAGCTAAGAGAATTTTCAACTTTTTCACTTAACTTTTTACCTGTTATAGACTCAATAAGTAAAAATAAAAATTTCCCACCATCAAGAGCTGGTATTGGTAATAAATTAATTATAGCTAAATTAGCACTTATTATTCCTAAAATATTTAAAAGATTTAAATACCCTTTAGCCGTTTCTTTTCCTATTAAATTTATTACTCCT
Source organism: Peptoniphilus sp. (assembly GCF_034090345.1). Classification (GTDB taxonomy): domain Bacteria; phylum Bacillota; class Clostridia; order Tissierellales; family Peptoniphilaceae; genus Peptoniphilus. Next base: position 11,697 of record NZ_JAXDSS010000111.1, read on the forward strand.
ACTGGTCCTGCTAACATAGATACTTTTGCTTCTCCACTAAAAAGCATTTTTATTGTTTTAAATACATCTTTTATAACAGATAAAGTATGCTTAAAAGCAGCTGTAAAAGAACTCAAAAAATTCTTTTGAATTTTAGGAGTAATTCCTATTACATGTTTTCCATTTTTTAACTCTGGTTTAACATTTAATGAAATTTCTTTACCATCTCTATTAACAGCTATTGAAACTTCATCTGTTTTACTTGAAATATTCCTTACTAAATTATCCCAATCTCTAATCTCAACATTTTCTATTCTTACAACTCTATCCCCTGATAACATACCTGCCATCTTTGCTGGTGAATTATCAATTACATCTTTAACTACATTGGTTCTAACACCTAAAATTGAAAAAACAATCAAAAACGCTATAACTGCTAGTATAAAATTCATAATTACGCCTGCTATGACAACAGCCATTCTTTTAAAAACATTGACATTGTTAAAAGCTCTTGGGTCATTGGAATTTTCTTCTTCTCCTTCCATAGCAACATATCCACCTATTGGTAACAATCTTAAGCTGTATGAAGTTTCTCCCTTTATAGTACTTACTAGTTTTGGCCCCATGCCAATTGAAAATTCATTAACTTTTATATTGCAAAGTTTAGCAACCGTAAAATGTCCTAATTCATGTAATGTTATTACTAACATAAATACTATTATCGATCCGATTAATGTGCTCATATTTCCTCCCGAACTATAAATTATTGACTATATTTAATAGAGAATATATAAGTGGAATTATAAATATAATTGAATCTATTCTATCCATAACTCCTCCATGTCCTGGTAATAAATTGCTATAGTCTTTAATCCTGGCAAGCCTTTTTATCTTTGATGCAAACAAGTCGCCTATCTGACCCATAACAGATGCCAAGACAATAAATATTACACTCAATATACTAAAATTTAGATTAAAATACATTAAATAAAATATTGAACAAATAAGACATCCAAGAATTCCACCAATAAAGCCTTCTACAGACTTTTTAGGGCTTACACTTTCCAGCAATTTTATCTTTCCAAAATTTGCACCTGTAAGATATGCAAATGTATCAGTAGAAAAAGCTATGATAAATACCAAATATAAAAATGGAGTTTTATCTAAGCTGATTAATAGGCTTAAATTTAATGGAATATAATAAAATATTAGCATTGTTATTCCGCTATCTACTAATGATATCTTATTTGAAAAAAGATAACTAATAGCTAAAACAAAAAAAACTACAATTAAACTACTAAAAATATTTAAATTTAAAGTTTGCAATCCTATTATACTAATTAAGCCTACCATAATAGCTATAATATTTAGTTTTATATTTATTAAATTAAGAGCTCTGCTCATTTCATAAATAGCTAAAATACTTACTAATAGAATAGTCCCTTTAAGGGCAAATCCTCCTATAAATAAAACTATAGAAATTAAAATTAATCCTATTAATGCTGTTATAGCTCTAGTACGTAGATCACTCATCAATTCCCCCATAACGTCTACTTCTTTTTTGAAAATCACTTATGGCATTTAACAAAACTTCTTCAGTGAAATCAGGCCATAATACATCTGAAAACCAAAATTCACTATATGCTAATTGGTATAACATAAAATTACTAACTCTTAATTCTCCAGAAGGCCTAATCAAAAGATCTAATTCATCTTGATTAGAAGTATATAGATGATTTTCAAATACTTTTGAAGTAATATCTTCAAGCTTAATATTTCCATTTAAAACTTCTTCTACAACTAATTTGGTAGCTCTTACAATTTCATCTCTTCCACCATAATTTAGTCCAATATTTAATATCATTTTATCATTATGCTTTGTTTCATTCAATGCACGCTCAACAGATAGCCTCACTTTAGTTGGTAATTGAGAAATATCGCCTAAGACATTAATTTTAATATTGTTTTTCTTTATTTTTTCAAGTTGATTTTCTATATAATAAATTAATAAATCCATTAGCTTAGATATTTCTGATTCAGGTCTTTTCCAATTTTCTGTAGAAAAAGCATACAGAGAAAGAGATTTTATTCCTAATTTATAACAAGCTTCTACTATTTCAATAACCCTTTTCGTACCTTCTCTGTGACCAAAAGTTCTATGAAGCCCTCTTTTTTTTGCCCATCTTCCATTTCCATCCATTATTATACCAATGTGTTTTGGAAGATTATTCATATCAATGTTCATTATTCCTCCATATAAAATTAGGACCCTTTTGGGCCCTAATCTCAAATTTCTAACAATTCACTTTCTTTATCTTTAGTAATCTTGTCAACTTCTTCAATATATTTATCTGTTATTTTTTGAATTTCGTCTTCAGCTCTTTTTCTATCATCTTCAGTTATTTCATTAGATTTTTCTAATTTTTTAATCTCTTCCATAGAATCACGTCTGATGTTTCTAAGAGCAACTTTAGCATTTTCGCTGTTCTTTTTTACAACTTTAATAAGATCTTTACGCCTTTCCTCAGTTAATTGAGGAATTACAAGTCTTACTATTTTTCCATCATTAGATGGTGTTATTCCTAAATCAGATCTTAAAATAGCCTTTTCAATTTCAGGAATAGTATTTGCATCCCAAGGTTGGATTGCAAGTAATCTTGGTTCTGGAGCTGAAATTCCGGCAATTTGGTTAAGAGGTGTTGTTTGTCCATAATAATCAATTGCAATTTTATCTAATAAAGTTGGATTTGCCCTACCAGCACGAATACTTTGAAGATCTTCTTTGTAAACTGAAATAGACTTAGACATTTTCTGTTCAGAATCTTTTTTTACATCAGATATCATATTTCTCTCCTTAACGCACTTTTGTGCCCATATCTTTACCTTCAACAACATTTAACATGGATTTTTCTTCATCAATTCCAAAAACTACTAGTGGAATTTGATTATCCATACATAATGAGGTTGCAGTGGTATCCATAATTTTTAACTCTCTATTTAAAATTTCAAGGTATGATAATTCTTTAAACTTTTTAGCATTTGAATTTAATTTAGGGTCACTATCATAAATTCCATCAACGCCCTTTTTAGCTATGAGTATAACTTCAGCATCAATTTCCGCAGCTCTTAAAGCTGCAGTAGTATCAGTAGAAAAATATGGACTGCCTGTTCCTGCTGCAAAAATTACTACTCTCCCTTTTTCAAGGTGTCTTATAGCTCTTCTTCTTATATATGGCTCAGCCACATCTTTCATTTCTATAGCAGTTTGAACTCTTGTCATTACTCCCAAATTTTCAAGAGAATCTTGAAAAGCAAGAGCATTCATAACTGTTCCTAACATGCCCATATAGTCTGAAGTAGCTCTATCCATATCAGCTGAATCTCTGCCTCTCCAGAAATTTCCGCCACCTACTACAACACTAGTCTCAACACCCAAGGCATGAATTGCTTTAATTTGCTCAGAAATTTTCTTAACAGTAGGAATATCAATTCCAACTCCTTTATCTCCTGCTAACGCTTCTCCTGATAACTTTAAAACAACTCTTTTATATTTAGGCTCCATATTGGCTCCTTATTGTCCTATTTGTTTTGCAACTTCTTCTGCAAAATCTTCTTCTCTCTTTTCAAGTCCTTCGCCAACTTCATATCTAACAAATCTTCTTACACTAATTTTTTCTCCAATTTTAGCAGAGATATTGTTTAATAAATCTTGAACTTTAACATCAGGGTCTTTTATGAATTTTTGGTCTAAAAGTACGATCTCTTCATAGAATTTTTCAAGTCTTCCAGCAACCATCTTTTCAACTATCTTTTCAGGTTTTCCTTCATTTAAAGCTTGTTCTGTAAGAACTTTTTTTTCATGTTCAAGAACATCTTGAGGAACTTCTTCACGAGTTACATATTTAGGGTTTACAGCTGCAATTTGCATAGCTATATCTTTTACAAAACTCTTAAATTCATCATTTTTAGCTACGAAATCAGTTTCAGTGTTTACTTCTACTAAAACTCCAATTCTTCCTCCATGAATGTAAGATTCTACAATACCTTCACTTGCAATTCTTCCTGATTTTTTAGCAACAGAAGACAATCCTTTTTCCCTTAAAATGTCTACCGCCTTGTTTATATCTCCATTTGCTTCTTGTAACGCTTTCTTACAATCCATCATACCTGCTGATGTCTTGTCTCTTAATTCTTTGATTAATGCTGCTGTTATTTCCATAATTTACCTCCTAAAAAAGAGAGTTCAAAGACAAGCTTTAGAACTCTCAAAATTAATTACGCTTCTATATTTTCTACAGTATCCTCTGCTTGAGATTCTTCATTTTTAACTTCTTCAGATTCTTCTTTAACTTCATCTTCAGAAAAATCTACATTTTGAGTACCTTGTTTACCTTCTAATACTGCGTTTGCCATTGTTTCAGTTATTAGCTTTACAGCTCTAATAGCATCGTCATTTCCTGGAATTGGAAAATCAATTTCATCAGGATCACAGTTGGTATCAATAATTCCTATTACAGGAATTCCTAAAATATGAGCTTCTTTTACAGCTATTCTCTCTTTACGTGGATCAACTACAAATATAGCATCTGGAATTCTACCCATATCTTTAATTCCGCCAAGAAACTTTTCTAATTTTTCTCCTTCATGTCTTATTTGTATAATTTCTTTTTTAGGAAGAGCTTCAAAAGTCCCATCTTCTTCCATTTCTTCTATTCTATGAAGTCTATCTATTCTCTTTCTTATTGTCTGATAGTTAGTTAAAAGACCGCCCAACCATCTTTGATTTATAAATGGCATTTCACATCTCTTAGCTTCTTTTTCTATAGCATCTTGAGCTTGTTTTTTAGTACCTACAAAAAGAATAGTACCGCCATCAGCTGAAATCTCTCTAATAAATTCATAAGCTTCATTTATTTTCTTTACTGTTTTTTGAAGGTCTATTATATAAATACCGTTTCTTTGAGTAAAGATAAATCTAGCCATCTTAGGATTCCATCTTCTTGTTTGATGCCCAAAGTGAACCCCTGCTTCTAATAAGTTTTTCATTGCTACTACTGACAAAAAAATTCCCCCTTTGTTTAAATCCTCCACCTTCATCATCTGTAATTGAGGACATTTCTGCAACTCTCAACACATCAAAAGGTGTGTGTAGTAAATCATCGGTTACAAGTATAGCATATAAGTTAGTATTCATCAAGAAAAAAATCCTGTTTTAAACAGGATTAATAATCTAATTCTTTTGAATTGTAAATAATATATGAAAGTAGCACAAATATAATTAAAATCACTAAATTTATTCCCATCCCCGCAATATTAAACTCTTCTTTTACAAAAAATACTGGGTTGAAAATTTCCAAAGTAAATTTTTCCACAACCGCCTTAAATGTAGCACCATATATTTTCCCAAAAATTGTTATTAATAATGTAAGTAATACAAATAAAATTGATGTGCCTTCAGTAAAATTAGTTGATTTAGACATAGAACTAAAAAATAACCCTACACTCATAAACACTAACCCGCCAATAAACATTCCGCCAAATATTTTTGCTATTGCAAATATTGCCATTTGCATGCTCACTTCTACTTCCATGTGTATGACATATACTATTCCAAAAGTCACTAGAGCCAATGAGAACAACATGATAAAATATGTTAACATATTTGCTAAAAACTTTTGAGTTACTATTTCACTTCTGGAAATAGGATTTGAATATATATAACCTATTGAGCCTTGTGATTGTTCTCTAGCTAGAGAATTTGCACCTAGTTGCATTGCAAACATTGCAATAAATACAAATATATATTGAAATATAAACCCTAAATAGTCTGAAATATCTGTATAATCTATACCCTCTTTAAATCCTAATACATTTTTTACATTATCAGAAAGAGATGAAAGAAAGCTATCAAAAATGCTTTTCATATTTGCATCTAACATGAGTATATAAATAGACATCAGCAACCCGGTCAAAATTGAAATAACTAATAACCAAGCAAAAAGTTTTGAAAGATTAGATTTTACTTCTCTAGAAAAAATCATTTTTTCACCCCCTCCTCAGATACATCCTCGGGTTTTTTAATAACCTCTCCATCCTTTAAAATTGTTCCTTTAGGAGCTAATTGGATAGTATCATGATTGATATTTTCTGAAATAATATCAACATCATTATCTTGAACATCAGTAACATTTACATCTGCTTCAACTTCTGTTTCAGTTTTAATTGCAGTTTCTATATTTTCATTTTTTAGCGAAAGGTTTCTATGATAATTAGCTTCTATTTCATATGCATGTTCAGTATCATAATAAGCGGAGATTTTATCTCTAAGAGATGAATTTTCAATTGTATAATCATCTATCATATGTCTGCTAATTACATTTGATAATAAATTCATATCTTTATCATAATAAAATATTTTTTCATACGGAGAATTTTTTAATAGAATAGCTCCTATTTCAGTGAATGGAGTTAAATCTGAAATGTTTGTATGAATTCTTATTAATTTATCATTTGAAATCTTATCCTTTAAATATTCTATATCTCTTATCTTTCCATCATATAGGTAAGCCGCTCTATCACAATATCTTTGCGCTTCCATTAAACTATCTGTAAGCACAAAGACAGTTAGTCCTTCATTTTCTTTTAAATATTTTAAATGATCAAAAAGAATAGCAACCTGTTCACTAGATAATCCTTTAGATGGTTCATCCATTACTATTAACCTTGGTTTTATAATAAGAGCATTTATAACAGCAAAAAGTTTCTTCTCTGATCCTGTCATTTCAGAAAATCTTAATCTTTGATTAAAATTAAAAAGTTCCAATAATTTATCCAACTCTTCTGTATTTTGTAGATTATGAGCAGACAAAGTCTTCTTAAACAAATATGACGCTCTAACATTTTCATTAAATACAACTTCCTCTGGAATATATGAAACACTTTCTTTTATATATTTAGAATCTTTAGTACAATCCATATCATAAACCATCACTTGCCCTTTTGCAGGTTTAAGATAATTGAATATTATTCTAGCTATTGTAGTCTTTCCAGCCCCTTCGAGTCCTAAAAGTGCAAAAAATTCACTCTCCAAAACTTCTAAATCGAGGTTTTGAAATACCTTTTTTTTGCCCATTCTCTTCGTCAAATCACTTATGACTATAGCACTCATTACATTCACCTCTTTTAAATTTATTAATTTTATTATAATATATTTCTTAGATAAAACCAATTAAATTGTAAATTTAAATAAACTAATGAAAGAGGACAAAAATGAAACTAGGAATTGTAGGATTACCTAATGTTGGTAAATCAACACTTTTTAATGCTTTGACAAAAGCTGGAGCTGAGGCTGCAAATTATCCATTCGCCACTATCGAACCAAATGTTGGAGTTGTAAGTGTCCCAGATGAAAGGCTTAATGTTCTTTCTAAAATGAGCAACTCAGCTAAAATTGTACCTGCACATATAGAATTTTTTGATATAGCTGGACTTGTTAAAGGCGCAAGCAAAGGCGAAGGATTGGGAAATCAATTTTTAGCAAATATCAGAGAAGTTGATGCTATAGTACATGTAGTAAGATGTTTCGACAATGATAATGTCATCCATGTTGATGGTTCAGTTGATCCGTTAAGAGATATAGAAAATATAAATTTAGAACTTATTTTTTCTGACTTAGAACAAATTGAAAAAAGACTATTAAAAACAGAAAAACAATTAAAAGGAGATAAAACTTTAACTTTTGAAGTTGAGTTGCTAAAAAAATTAAGAGATATTTTAGAATCAGGCTTACCCGCTAGAAATTTAGATATAACATATGAAGAGAAAAAATTTCTTAAAAATTATCAATTACTTAGCGATAAAAGTGTTATATATGTTGCTAATATATCTGAAGATGAAGTCAATAAAAACGAAGAAAATGAATTAGTAAAAAAAGTTAGAGAATTTGCTAAAAATCAAAACGATGAGGTTGTAGTTATCAGCTGTGAAATAGAATCTCAAATTCAATCTCTAGATGATGATGAAAAAGAAATGTTTATGGAAGAACTAGGTTTAGAAAGTGCAGGTTTAGATAAATTAATCAAATCAAGTTATAAACTTTTAGGTCTTATCTCTTATCTAACCACTGGAGAAATGGAGACACGTGCTTGGACTATAGTAGATGGCACCAAAGCTCCTGGTGCTGCGGGTAAAATTCATACTGATTTTGAAAGAGGCTTTATAAAAGCAGACATAATATCATATGAAGACCTTGTTAAATCAGGTTCTATGGCTGAAGCAAGAGAAAAAGGTCTCATCAGAAGTGAGGGGAAAGAATATGTAATGAAAGACGGGGATGTAGTAAATTTTAAATTTAATGTTTAACTTTTTTGAAATACTGTAATTTACTAAGATTGTGATGTCTACTTGATTTGACATCACTTTTCTTTTTCGAAATTTATCGAAATTTGTCGAAATTTTGCGAAATTTTCGAACCCGTTGCACAACAGTTGCACAACATTCTGAAAATAAAAATAGCCAGAGGATTATTCCCCTGGCTTAAATTGATTAAACACACTATCAACTATCTTGTCATATAGCTTCCCTGCTGCTAATCCAAGCACGATACCGTTTAGCACACTTTCTATACTCACACCATTTTGAGCAATAGTTGCTAAAGCACCTAAAAAAATTCCTATCAATTCTAAATATTTATATGCACTTTCAGGCATTACTTTTTTGATAGATTGCAAAACCCCAACGAGTGCAACAACAATTAACATATTAGCTACTACTAAATTACTTATAAAATTTTCCATATTTTCCTCCTAAAAACGGCTTTATATACGCCATTCTAATCCATCTAAAATTTACATTAATACAAATGTATGTCTTAAATTACATAATAATTTGTACTTTATCGCCTTGCCATTCAACTTTAGCTCCTATTGATTCAAAAATATTTCTTATAGCTTTTTCTTCATTATTGATATAAGCATAAGTCACTCCATCAATTATATATCCTTTTTTAAAGAAATTACCATTTATAAAAATTTGAATATTTTCAGCAGGAGTTGTATTTTTTAAGTCTATATAAGCTGCGCTAACATAAGCATTTTTACCATTATAGTTTAATTCAAACCAATCATCAGCTTTAGCACTTATCTGAATTTCTTGACCTTTTTTAAGTGTTCCAACTTTTTCAGCATTCACTGAATTAGCACTTCTAACATTAAGTACATTCGCTGTTACAATTCCTTTAGCGGTAAATTTCACAACATTTTTAACTACAATATTAGAGGCTTCCAAAGCTTTAACTCTAAAAGCACGTTGCCACGCTATACGCTTTTTTGAATACACTCCAACTCCTGCATATATAGCTTCAAATACTTGATTATTACCTAAATAGATACCTACGTGTCCGAAGTATACTCCGTTCTTATCATTTCTATACCACACAATATCCCCGCGTTTAAGTTCAGACATTGGAATTTCTCTAAATCTACTGTCCCCTTCTACGCCCATTCTGTGTGTAGTTACGTTCACACCTTTTCTACTATTCCAATTTAAATTATCTAAAGCTTTTTGAATTAGTGACGAACAGTCGCTATATCCTTTTTGAAGTCTTTT
>NZ_JAXDSS010000044.1:0-11233 GCF_034090345.1 Peptoniphilus sp.
TAAAAGGGTAAGGGTGGAAAGGCGAGGTAAGAGCTCACCAGGTTTTCAGTGATGAAAATGCTATGTAAACCCCATTCGGAGCAAGACCAAAATAGGATAAAACAGATGTTGCTCGCATCTGCCGGTAGGTAGGTCGCTTGAATTATTTGGTGACAAATAATCTAGATAGATGATTGGACTAGACAGAACGCAGCTTATAAACTTACTCTTTTTTATTTTAAATAAAAGATTACAAAATATTAAACCTTTTTTAACTTTTTTGTAATCTTTTATTGCTTTTTTGTTACCACTTTGTTATACTTTAAAAAAGATAAGAAGTCTATAAAGTATAAGGAGTGTTTTTATTGTTTAATATAAGTAAGAGGGTGCCTCTAGGAGTTGCAGCTCTAGCAGTTGTTTCCATATTAGGGCTAAAGGATACCGGAATTTTTATAAGCGACCACGTACAAACTACTTATAGCGGAAATCAAGTTTATTTTGAAACTGGTGAAAAAGCAGAAATTATAGAAACTTCTGCCAGAGGTTATGTAGTTGCAAAAGGTGCAGCTAAAGTAACAATACCGATGTCAAAAATTGCTGTAACAGAAGTTACAACATCAACATATAAAGTCATACAATCAGTAGCAATTAAAAATGATGAAAATCAAATTTTGAGGAATTTATTTTTAGGGGAAATTGTTACTTTAAATTCTAAAAATGATGGAACATTTAATGTCACCACAGCAGATGGAATAACAGGAAATGTAGCTGTGGAAGCACTTGAATTTATTTCTTCTAGTGTTAAATCAGTTAATAAGGAAGAAGCAATTGCTAAGGCTAAAACCTTTGGTGGAAATGAGATAAAGATGACTGTTACTAAGAGTACAGCTAGTGTAGCTACTGCATCAGCAGCTGCTTCATATTCAGCTGAAGTTGCTAGTTCGACAGCTCAATCGGTTATATATTCAGCTTCAAATAAATTAGGGGCTCCATACATATATGGTTCAACTGGTTCAAGTGGATATGATTGTTCAGGATTAGTTTATGCAGTTTACAAAAATGAATTGGGATTAAATCTTCCAAGAACATCTAGGGAACAATCTAAATATGGAAAGCAAGTATCCAGAAATGAATTACAACCTGGAGATTTAGTATTTTTTAACACTAGTGGAAGCGGTGTTTCTCATGTCGGTATATATAAGGGAAATGGATATTTCATTCATGCTTCAACTAGTCAAGGGAAGGTAATAACTTCGAATTTAAGTGAAGATTATTATAATGACAGATATGTAAATGCAACAAGGGTATTATAGTTTTTAATTTAATATTTATGTAATCCAAGGGTAACCTTGGATTTTTTAATTATTGGATAAAACGGTTGTTAATGTGATAAAAACTTATGTTATAATAAGAAGTATTATGGAGGTATGGAATTGAAAAAGATGAAATTTACAGCTATATTATTGGGCGCTGTTACATTATTTAGTGGTTCGGTTTATGCAAAGTCTTTCAAAGATGTAAAACAAGACGGTCAATTTAAATGGATTTATTCAGAACTAAATATGCTATCTGATAGGGGTATATTTGGAGGGTATCCAGAAGGAGATTTTAGACCGAATAATCCAGTTTCTTTTTTGGAAATTATACAAGTTATAAAAAATATTAAGCATCCATCTGTTTCGGAATTAGAAGAAGCAAGGACTAATTATTTAGAAATAATTAAAAGATATAATGTACCTCATTGGGCTTATGATTCAGTAGCGTATGCTTTAAATAATAATACAATAACAGAAAAAACTGTAGAAGAAGCTGAAAAGAGAGGTTTTTTAAGAGATGAGAATCCAACTTATCCCAATAGAAATTCTGTTACAGTTTATTTTGGAAGAGCATTTGGATTTTCCGGAACAGGAAATACTCAAATTTTAAAACATTCTGATTTACAAAATGTACCTGAAGTAACATTAGGTTATTTATCAGAATTAGTTAAAAATGGGATATTTTCCGAAACTGGTAGTGAAGGGAAATTTAATGGGACAAATTATATAAGAAGAGCAGAAGTCGTGTCTATTGCAGCAAAGTCTTTAAAATTCTTAGAAAAAAATGATGTTAAAACAGATGATTTAATAGATGACACGTTGACAAATAAAAAAGATGAGACTAATCCAAATGCATTAGAAGAAGTTTCAGGAGTTATAGATTTTGTAGATATTAGTAAAAATATAATTAAAATAGCATCCAAAGAGTACATTGTTTTTTCTTCAACAAGTGTAAATGGTTTAGAAGGATATAATTTTGAAAATATAAGTAAATTAAATGGTGCAAGAGTAACTTTGAAACAAATTGACGGTATTGTTAAAGAGATTAAAGTACATTCTCATTTAGAACATGAACAATACAATGCTAAGTTTGTTGGCAGAGTTACTGGAAAAACGACAGAAAATAATACAAATAAATTGAGTATTAATATTTTGGTATCAAATAATGCTGAAATAGTTTCTGGGAGCGATGTTGAGATTAAAACGTTAAATAATTTTAGTGTAGGAGACATCATAACTTTTGATGCCAGAATTGAAAAGGGATATATTGTAGAGGTGAATATAAAGAGGTGAAGGTTGGGCCTTCACCTTTATAGGTTATGAATTTTTTACAACGTTCAGAGATAATAATTGGAAAAGAAAATATAGAGAAATTAAAAAATTCAAAGATTTTAGTTTTTGGAGTAGGAGGAGTAGGCGGAAGCTTAGTCGAAAGTCTTACAAGAGCTGGAATAGGACAAGTTGATATAGTTGATAGAGATGTATTTGATATAACCAACTTAAATAGACAAGTTATGGCTACTTTAGATACTGTTGGGAATTCAAAGGTTGAAGAGACTAAGAAGAGACTTTTAAGTATTAATTCTGATTTGATATGTAATTCTTTTTTTAAAGATCTAAATGAAAAGACTATAGATGAATTTGATTTAGAAAGTTATACATATATTGCAGATGCTATAGACTCTGTTAGCTCAAAAGTTCTTCTTGCAAAAACTTGTGAAGATAAAAAAGTAAAGCTTATTTCTTCAATGGGGGCAGGAAATAGGTTAGATCCGACAAAATTTATGATATCTGATATATCAAAAACTTATAATGACCCTTTGGCGAAGGTTATGAGGAAAAAGTTGAAAGAAGCTGGTGTAAAAAAACTTAAATGTGTTTTCTCTACAGAGCTGCCAGTAAAGCCTATATACACTTTGGAAAAGAGTTCAACACCTGGTTCGATGTCCTTTGTACCATCGGTGTGTGGTATGGTTATGGCGTCACAAATTGTTAGAGAAATTATAGGGGAATAACATGAATTATAAAGATTTAAATGATAGGCAAAGTGAAGCGCTTTATCAAACTGATGGAGCTGTTTTAATATTGGCCGGAGCCGGTTCTGGAAAGACAAAAGTAGTTACAAATAAGATAGCTTACTTGATAGAAGAAAAAAATATATTCCCAAGTTCTATTTTGGCAATAACATTTACAAACAAAGCGGCTAAGGAAATGTTAGAAAGAGTGAATAAACTTATTGATGAAGAGGCAAGTTTAATGTGGATAGGTACTTTCCACTCTATTTGTATGAGAATTTTAAGGAAAAATATTGAGAGAATAGGATATACATCTAATTTTACAATATATGATTCAGGTGATCAAAATACTCTTGTTTCAGACTGTATAAAAGAGCTTAATTTAAGTAAGGACGTTTATAAGAGTAGAGGAATATTAGCTACTATTTCTCATTTAAAAAATGAAGATATAGACCCTGATTCATATATAAAAGAACAATATGTAGATTTTTATGCAAGAAATGTTGGTGAGATATACTCACTATACCAATCCAAACTTAAAAGCAATAATGCTCTTGATTTTGACGATTTAATAATAAAGACAGTTGAATTGTTAGAAGAGAATGAAGATATTAGAAAATTTTATAATTTAAAATTTAAGTATATATTTGTAGATGAGTATCAAGACACTAACAATATGCAGTATAGATTTATCAGACTTATAAGTGGAGAAAATCCAAACTTGACAGTTGTTGGGGATAATGACCAATCCATTTATGCGTGGAGAGGTGCTGATATATCTAATATTTTGAATTTTGAAAGAGATTTTAAAGATGCAAAAGTAATTTTACTTGAGCAAAATTACAGGTCCACAACAAATATATTAAACATTGCAAATAATGTTATAAGATATAATCCAAATAGAAGAGATAAAAGTTTATGGAGTTCTAAGGGTGCTGGAGAAAAAGTAAAGTATAGGCAATTTAGACACTCTTCAGAAGAAGAACATGGTGTAGTTCAAAGAATTCAACAGTTAAATTATAAGGGCTATAATTATTCTGATATGGCCATTTTATATAGAACTAATGCTCAATCAAGAGGATTTGAAGAAGCTTTAGTAAGAGAAGCCATACCTTATAAAATGATAGGTGGACTTAAGTTTTATGATAGAAAAGAAGTCAAAGATATAATGGCTTATTTAAAACTTATACAAAATACAAGTGACGATGTAGCTCTATTGAGAATAATAAATGTTCCAAAGAGAGGGATAGGAGATAGTACAACGGCTAAAATTTCTGAATATGCGGCTCCAAGAGGAATGAGTTTATATGAGGTTATATCAAGCAAAGAGTGCATGGATGAATTACAACTAAGAGCTCAAAAGAAACTTAAAGAATTTAGAGATTTGATAGAGTTGCTTAGAAATCATATTGATGATTTAGGACTATCTGAATTTATAGAGAGAGTTATTTACGAATCAGGTTATGTAAGAGAATTAGAGGCAGAAAATACTGTAGAAGCCAGAACAAGAATAGAAAATATAAGAGAACTTTTGTCAACAGCTGTTGACAGTGAAAGAAGAGATGAAACAGTGACATTAGAAGATTTCTTGGCAGGAGTTTCACTGTTATCAGATGTAGATAAATCAAGTGATGACAAAGGCGTAAATCTTATGACCATACACTCATCAAAAGGTTTGGAATTTAAAGTTGTATTTTTAGTGGGACTTGAAGAAAAGTTATTCCCATCATCCAGGTCTATTGAAGAAGATGAGGATGTTGAAGAAGAGAGAAGGCTTTGCTATGTTGCTGTGACAAGAGCGGAAGAAGAGCTTTATATAAGTTCAGCTGAAACAAGAACTATGTATGGTAGAACTACACCAAGTTTAGAGTCGAGATTTATTAATGAAATGGGAGAAGATTTGGAAAAGATCAAACCGGAAGTAGAATATAAATCTAGAACACATTTAGTAGAAGTAAAAGATTTCACACAGTATAAACCTAAAAAAGAAGAGAAGAAGCAAGTTGATAAAGCTGTATTGGAACTTTCAGTAGGGGATAAAGTGTTCCATAAAAAGTGGAAAACAGGTATGATAGTATCTAAGACAGAAAAGGGCAACGATTATGAAATAGTGGTTTCTTTTGATGGCAAAGGGCTTAAAAAACTTATGCTTTCAATGGCACCGCTGACATTGGTGGAATAATGGATAGAATAAAAGAATTAGTTAAGTTATTAAATGAACATAATTATAGATATTATACTATGGATAATCCATCTATATCTGATAAAGAGTATGATAAATTATACAATGAGTTAAGAGAGTTAGAAAGTTCTACTGGAATAATTTTAGCCGATTCTCCAACAAACAGAATTGGTGGAGAAGTACTAGATAAGTTTGAAAAACATGAGCATATCAGACAACTTTATTCAATGGATAAGGCTCAGAGTATAGAACAATTAGTTTCATGGCATGAGAGAAATTCCAGAACGTCTCAGCTACTTGGAATAGAACTAGATTATGTTGTGGAATTAAAATTTGATGGGCTAACTATAAACTTAACATATAAAGATGGCAATCTTTTTACTGCCTCAACAAGAGGAAATGGAAGTGTTGGAGAAAAAATTTTAGAACAGATAAAGACTATCTACTCTATTCCTTTAACAATTGATTTTAAAGGTACTATGGAAGTTCAGGGAGAAGGCTTGATGCCACTTCATGAACTTGAAAGATATAATAAGACTCATGAAGAAAAATTAAAAAATGCTAGAAACGCAGCGGCAGGTGCACTTAGAAATTTAGATCCAAAAGTTACAGCTCAGAGAAATTTAACTGCTAATTTTTATAACATAGGATATATAGAGGGAAAAGATTTTGAATCTGACCTTGCTATGAAAGAATTTTTGAGAGAAAATAGATTTAAAGTTGACTCTCACTACTACCATTGCAAGAAGATTGATGAAGTTATAGAAGTGATAAGTAAAATATCTGAAATTAGAAATACCTTAGATATATTGATTGACGGTGTTACTGTAAAGGTAAATAATTATAGATTGAGAGATGCGTTAGGGTATACAAACAAATTTCCAAGATGGGCAATAGCTTATAAATTTGAAGCAGAGGAAGTAATTACAAAACTATTAGATGTGATTTGGAATGTTGGCAGAACTGCAAAGGTAACTCCTTCAGCGGTTCTTGAACCTGTAGAGATAGGTGGGGTTACAATTCAAAGAGCAACACTGAACAATTATGATGACATTTTAAGAAAAAATGTGGAAATAGGCGGCAATGTAATTATAAGGCGTTCTAATGATGTTATACCTGAAATACTTGGTTCTGTGCCTACAGATGAACCAACTAAAAAAATTGAAAAACCTGTAAATTGTCCTTATTGTGGAAGTGAACTTTATCAAGATGGAGTGCACATATTTTGTCCAAATACAATGAGTTGTGTACCGCAATTGGTTTCAAGACTAACTCATTTTGCATCAAGAGATGCCATGAATATAGAGGGCTTGAGCGAAAAAACTATAATGCAGTTATTAAGTGAACTAAACATAAGAGAAGTTCCTGACTTATATAGATTGAAAAAAGAGGATTTATTAGAGTTAAGAGGGTTTAAAGACAAAAAAGTAAATAATTTATTGCAAGCTATAGAATTATCGAAACATGTGAACTTGAATAATTTTATATATGCACTTGGAATAAGAAATGTTGGTATAAAAAGTGCTACAGATTTGGCTAAGAATTATAAAAGTTTCGAAAATTTTAGATTTGCAAAATATGATGAGTTAGTGCAAATTGAAGATGTAGGACCGATTACAGCTAAGGATATAGTTGAATTTTTAAATGATGATAAAATTTCATACTCAATAGATGAATTATTAGAACTTGGGATAGAGCCTACTTATGAAGAGGTTGTTCAAGAAGATTCAAAATTTACAGATAAAAAAGTTGTAATAACCGGTAAATTATCAATTCCAAGAAAAGATTTAGAGTCTATTTTAGAATCAAAGGGTGCTAAAATAGTATCAGCAGTCAGTAAAAATACAGCTTATGTAATAGCTGGAGAAGATGCCGGTTCAAAATATCAAAAAGCGATAGATTTGAATATAAAAGTTATAGATGAACAAGAATTAATTGAAATGTTAGGAGGAAGTTATGAATATTGAGGAAATTAAACATATAGCGGATATAGCTATGATAGAGTTTAGTGAAGAGGAGTTAAAGGGATTCCAAGATAATTTTAATGAAACTTTTGCATTAGTAAATGAGATTAAAAATTTAAGTTTAGATGATTTAGAGATGACTTTTCATGTAAATGACACAATTAATAATCTAAGACCAGATGAAATTAAAAATAGTTTGAAAGTTGAAGAAGCTACCAAAAATACAGCTGAAGAAAAATACGGATATTTTAAGATAATTAAGTTTGTAGAGTAGGAGGCAAAATGGATTTAACAAAATTAAAAGGTCATGAACTTATAAAAGGATATGAAAATAGAGATTTCAGTTGTAGAGAAGTCACTGAAGCTTATTTGAAAAATATAAAAGAAAAAGATGAAGAAATCAATGCTTATATAACTGTAACAGAAGAATTAGCACTTGAGAGTGCAAGTAAGGTAGATAAAAAATATGAAAATAGAGAGTACTTAGGTCTACTTGCGGGAATTCCAACGGCAATAAAGGACAATGTTGCCGTAAAAGATGTGAGAATGACTTGTGCTTCTAAGATGTTAGAAAATTTTATATCTCCTTATAATTCAAATGTATCTGAAAATATATTAGAATGTGATGGCGTTATTCTTGGAAAAGTAAATATGGATGAATTTGCAATGGGAGCGACTACAAGAACATCATATTTTGGAAATACAAAAAACCCATTAGACACAAATCTTGTTCCAGGAGGGTCAAGTGGAGGCTCTGCAGCAGCTGTAGCAAGCCATGAGGCAGCTATAGCAATAGGAACTGATACTGGAGGCTCAACAAGACAACCTGCAGGTTTCTGCGGGATTGTAGGGTTTAAACCTACGTATGGAACTGTATCAAGATATGGTGTGTCAAGCATGGCAAATACATTTGATACTGTTGGTACAATGGGAAGAGATGTAGAAGATGCTCATCTGTTGATGAAATCTATTGCAGGAAGAGACTTAAGAGATGCAACTTCGATAAAAAATGATTCTATTTTTGATGAAATAGACTATGAAAATTCAAACTATTTAAAAGAAATGAAAATAGCAGTTCCTAAAGAATATTTAGCTATGGATTTAAACTCTACTGTTATGAGTAATTACAGAGAAACCATAGAAATTTTAAAAAGAGAAGGAGCTAAAGTTGAAGAAGTTTCATTAAAATCTCTTGACTACACTATACAAACTTATCACATATTGGTAAATGGAGAAATAGCTTCTAATTTAGCAAGATTTGATTCTCTAAGATATGGACATAGAACGAACAGTGAATATTCTTCTTACGAGGAAATGTTTAAAAAGAGTAGAGCTGAAGGTTTTGGAGAGGAAGTTAAAAAGAGAATTATGGTGGGAACTCATATATTGAGTTTAGACTTAGCAAATGAATATTATTACAAAGCATTGAAAGTAAGAACAATGATAAAAAATGAATATGAAGATATATTTAAGAATTTTGATTTGATATTAAGTCCAACTTCTCCTGTACTGCCTTTTGAATTGAATTCAGATATGACACCGGTTGAAATGTATCAAGCTGATTTATTTACTATTCCTGCGAATATGTCAGGCTGTCCTTCTATATGTGTGCCATTTAAGAATTCGGGTTTCCCTACAGGAATAATGTTTACAGCAAGTAGATTTAAAGATAGTAAATGTATTAAAGCTGGAGTTGGCTTTGAAAGGAGTGTGAAATAATGGGCTATAAAACAATTGTTGGGCTTGAAATCCATGTTGAACTTTCTACTAAGACAAAAGCTTTTTGTAGTTGTGAAAATGCTTTTGGTGGCGAACCTAATTCAAGAGTTTGTCCAGTTTGCTTAGCTCTTCCAGGGGCAACTCCAGTTCTTAACGAACAAGTTGTCAAATACACTGTAATGTCAGGTTTGGCATTAAATTGTACAATCAGCCACAATTCAAAGTTCGACAGAAAAAATTATTTCTATCCTGATTTGACTAAAGGATTCCAAATAACTCAAAATTATATGCCTCTTTGTACAGAAGGGTATTTAGAAATAGATGGTGACGAAGGACTGAAAAAAGTAGGAATTTTTCAAATTCAAATGGAAGAAGATACTGGGAAGTCTTTACATTCAGATGATGAAACATTACTTGACTATAATAGGTGCGGGGTTCCACTTATTGAAATTGTTTCAAAACCTGATATGAATTCAGGAAGAGAAGGAAGAGAGTTTTTAGAAAAGTTAAAAAATACTCTAAAATATATAGGTGTGTCTGATGTAAAAATGGAAGAGGGTTCTTTGAGATGCGATGTAAATGTCAACATCAAAGATGAAGAAACTGGCAAGAAAACAGCTGTTACAGAGGTTAAGAACTTAAATTCATTTAGAGCTGTTGAAAAAGCTATAGATTATGAAGTGCAAAGACATATTAAAATCCTTGAAAGCGGAGAGGATGAGCCAAAGACGACTAGACGTTGGGATGATGTAAACAATGAAACAGTATTGATGAGAGTTAAATATACTGCAGCTGATTATAGATTCGCCCCGGAAGGTGACTTGGTTTCTGTAGTTATAGATGATGAATATATAGAACAAGTTAGAAAAGAACTTCCTGAGCTGCCAGAAGCTAAGAAGGAGAGATTTATGAATGAATATGGTCTTTCTGAATATGATGCCAAGATTCTAACTTCAACTAAGCAACTTTCAAATTATTTTGATGATGTAGCTAAGAATTTTGATGATTATAATATGGTTAGTAACTGGATAATGACAGAGGTTTTAAGGCGTGTAGATGATTTAGAAAATGGATTTAGTTTGCCGTTTGAAAAAGAAGAATTTATAGAGCTATTAACTGTAATAAAATCAGGTAAAATTAACAACAACGCCGGTAAAAAAGTTCTTAGAGAGATGTTTGAGACTTCAAAAAAACCTATGGAAATAATTGAAGAAAAGGGTCTTATCCAAGTTTCTGATGACTCACAAATAGAAGCATGGGTTGATGAGGTATTGAGGGAAAATCCTCAATCCATAGAAGATATAAAAAATGGTAAGGACAGAGCTTTTGGTTTCTTAGTTGGACAAGTTATGAAGAAATCTAAAGGTAAAGCTAATCCGGGAGTAGTTAATGAAATTTTAAAGAGTAGAGTACAATGAAAGAAAATAGATATACAGTTTTTTTAGCTTATTTTATTGGATTAGCTGCTATTTTAATATTGAATTTTTTTCTTGGCTGGATAACAGTGAAATATAAGAGTGAAAATGGTTTTGTTACATTTTTGATATTTTTAATACCACTTGTTAAAGGTATAATAATTGGTGGTTTATCAATTCTAGTGTATAAATTACAAATTATTTTCAACAATAGATATTTTATATTTTTGACAGTTGTATTTTTTGGTTTAGTAGTAACTTTACCAATACCTATATCAGGTTTTATAAAGTTATATTTAGGCGCAATGGCTTTGGCAACTTTGTTCGGAAATAGTAAAAGAGATAAGTTGATAAGTGATATACAAAATAAAAAATCAAAAAAGATAAAAAAGAAATAGCATTTCGCAATAAAAAAGGTGATGTTGCAGAATAGATGATTCTACTCTGCAACATCCATATCTGAAAAATTAGATGTTGGAAAATCTACAGTATTCGCATGGTCAAAAGCATACAGAGAAGATTCTGTAAACGCATTAAAAAATAAAAAAAGACAAGGCAATCATAGAAATCTCTGCTTTGAAGAAGAAAAAGAATTCCTAAAGCAATTTGAAGAAAAAGCAGAAAGTGGACAAATAGTAACAGC
>NZ_JAXDSS010000045.1:0-19742 GCF_034090345.1 Peptoniphilus sp.
TTATTAATAAGCTAGCTAGCTTAACCGAAAAAATTGAATCTGAACTTATAGCATAATATAAAGATTCAATTATATAATACAATTTAATTTTTAAATCAAAAATCATTAAAATATTTATCATACCCTTGACACGAGAGGGTAAGGGTTCTTTTGTTGAAGTTAGTCATGCAATGGATCTGTTAAAATCATATGGAATTCCATATGGAAGTTCTCTTGTATATACTTCTAAAAACTATAGAGCCATAACATCCGACGAGTTCTTAGATTTTTTAGTAAGCAAGGGTTCAGTTTTTGCTTGGTATTTCCATTATATGCCAGTTGGAAAGGGAGCTAACACTGAATTGCTTCTAACTCCCGAACAGAGAGAATATGTTTTTTGGAGAATTAAAGAAATAAGAGCATTTAATTCTGGCAAACCTATTTTCACAATGGATTTTCAAAATGATGGACCAGCTATGGAGGGTTGCATAGCTGGGGGAAGAAATTATTTTCACATCAACTCAAATGGAGATGCAGAACCTTGTGTATTTATTCATTACTCGGACTCAAATATAAAAAATATGGACTTAATTGATATTTTAAAGGCGCCTTTGTTTAGTACCTATAGAGAAGGTCAACCATTTAATAAAAATCATTTAATGCCATGTCCTATGTTGGAAAATCCTTATGAATTAAAGAAAATATTGTCAAAGACAAGTGCAAACTCAACCGATTTCGAAAGTAAAGAAACACCAGAAGAACTTCAAGCTAAAACTATTCCCTATGCCAAAAACTGGAAGGAAACTGCTAATAATTTATGGAATGAATACTATGTAAATAAAGTACATAGTCCACAGTACAAGTCTGATAAATAATTTAGTAGTTTATATTCTATTATTGATAGCATAATCCTGTTTGATATAATAAAAATGGTGATGATAATGAATAGAAATTCTGCAAAAGATTTGATTGTGGATAGTTTTAAGGAGTTAGTTAAAACTACTGATTATGAAAAAATCACCATAAAAATGATAACTGATGGTGCGGGATTTATAAGACCAACTTTTTATAATCATTTTAGGGATAAAGATGAAGTTTTTGAATACATTCTAGAAACTGAGTTAGTTTCTAATGCTATATCTTTGATTGATGTCTATATGTACAATGAAGCTGTGAAATTAGTGTTTATGTTTATATTTAGCGATATAAAGTTGTATAGAAGAGCTTTCAAAGTAGAAGGACTAAATTCTTTTAAAAATTCTTTTACAAAATCAGTAAAGAAGATTATCCACTACTTATTAAATAGCATGGGATTTGACCACAATGAATCTTATCCGCTACTTAACATAAGTACTCTATCTACTCTATATTCCAATCTTATAACAGATATAACTGTTAAATATATTTATATTGACGATGTAGATAAAATAAATGTTGATGATTTAATTAATACTATTAATTTTATGGAATCAAATTCTATTCTAGACATTATTAGTCAAAAGAAAAATTAATAGGTTTAATTTAAAATTTTATATTATCCTATTTAACTAACTGAGTTTATCGCTCAGTTAGTATAATTTATGATCAAAATTCTATTAGTTTAATATCTTATGAGGTCTTGTGAAAGTTTTAAAAATTTTTATTTGTGATGAATTTTTAATTCCTAATTAGAATATAGATTCATATCGACCATTTCTTTTTTTAAAAGCTTATATTTAAAAAATATTATAATTGTCAATAAAAGCAAATTACCACCATTTATAATTAAAAGTCTATCTATATTTATGTTTATTAGCAACATAAGTAAAAAATAATATATAATTATTATTAACGGTACTAACCAAAAAGGACGTTTTAATCTAAAAACAGTATAAGACCTTTCATAAAACATCATAAAGTATAGTGTGCCGGTTAATGTTAGAATCATATATTTGATATCTATATTAAACAGATTAAAATAACTCAATACAAATCCAATAGCTAAGATTGATACGACAAAATACATTCTATTAACTAGTTTAGTAATGTAAATTTTTTGTTTTGTAATAGGCAGCCCTAACAATGCCATTGAGTTAATAGGATTATCAAGCATAATTACCATAGACACTATAAATGTAAATAGTCTAGGCTTAATAAAAATACACAGCACTGAACAAATAAATATATATTTTAGTTCTGAAGTATAAGAGTTTAAATTAATAGCATCATTTATATTTTTAACCTTAGTTTCACTGTTTTTAAATATAGAAAATTTAAAATTATTTTTAAATTTTGATTTTTTATTTTTGACATTTAAATAATTAATATCTATAAAACATGACAAAATTATAAAAATTAAAATTAAACAAATTCCTATAACTAAATATTTCTCATTTGAAATAAAATTTGTATTTTTAAAAAAATAAAATACAACTATTCCAATTGATATAGAAAATATATTAAATCTTTTAAAGAGCTTGAATATTGAGTAGATCAACGCTAATATAGCCAAAAATAAAATTAAATTAATTTCTATTGCGTCAGTGGTAATGTAATTACATATAGCAAATACAAAGGTATAGATGAAAAATAAAGTTACTGTAAATAATGTATAAGCTATAGGATAGAGATTTATTTTGTTTAATGGAAGAGTTGATAATATTTTTCTGTCGTACGGCAATCTTTTAAGTGATATAAATTGAAGAATTACACCGAGCAGATAGATTGAGTTCAATTCTCCAGCGGAACTATTTCCATTATAGACATTAATTGCATTAATAAGTATAAATACAAAGAATATAGAAAATACACCTCTAACGTTAAAAGTAGAAGCTTTTAAGTTTATCAAATACATATTTTTTAAGTTTTTCATATCCATCCTCCTAGTTAGATTTTAATTTTAATACGTCGGACAAATCATTATTTAATATATTTATATTGTTAAGATTAAATTTAACAATTGTATAAACGCCAATGAGAAATACTAAATTTAAAAATATTAATAAAAATACATCAGTATTAATAGTAGAGCTTTTTGTAAACAGAAGAATTGCTATACTCATAATTGTGTAGGATATATTAATTACTCTGTAGCTGGAGTAAAATAATTCATTGGCTAAGATTATTCCAAATATCCATACTAAATTTAACAGATAAGTTTCAGGGAGTATTACACCGTTGAAAAATATATCAAAAAGCATAGATAATACTAATACAGAGAATATTATTTTTATTTTGGTTTTTAAATTTATCAAATAAATCTCTCTTGGAGTTACTGGAAGTCCAACTAGAGATAGTATATTGTCACCATTTTCATAAAATCCTATGATGGCAATACTAAAAAATAGAAAATTATAGTTAGCTCCTGATGTCAAATAATCAAATCCTTTAAAAGGTATATAAACTATCATAAGCAGAAGTAGTATAGGGTTTATTGATGTCCACTTTAATTTGCTAATTAAAGAATTTGTATTGTTGTTATTATCAAAATTTAATCTAATAATTTCTGATTTATTATATTTTTTGCGTTTAGATTTCTTTTCTTTTATCCAACCCCAATTTAAAAATATATAAACTGTTAAGATAACAAGCATAATCAACGGAAATATTAATGCAATGTAGCTATTTGTGTATCTTGAGATAAAGATAAGTATTGGATTTATAAGAAAATAGATCCAGTATATACCAATGGAACTGTCATTGGAGAATAGAGAATTCTCAGAACTCGCACGCATCAACTTAAAAATTTCTATTATAATAGAAATATTTATAAATCTTATAATTAGATACCATGAGATTTCTAATCCAAGGTAAGCTTCATAAATCCAAAAAGGAAGCATATATAAAAGATTAATAAATAAATATACAATTGTGGTTGCTATCGGGTAAAGGTAGATTTTTTCAATTGGCATGGTTGATAGTACGTTTTTTTTATAAGGCAAGGTTGTTATAAATAACATTTGACCTATCAAGCATATATATAAAACAATTTTTAATAAATCTGATTCTTTATTCAGTCCAGAGTGAATTATATATCCTGAAACATTTAAAACTAAATATCCTAAATATATTAAGAATATTATTATTGAATAATATAGAGAAGGATAAAGACAAATTTTTAATAATTTTTTTAAATCTTTCATTTTTTATCTCCTATCTTTTCTGTTTTCAAATTTAAATCGGCACAATTTTTATTTATAGTCTTAATTTTATAAACAATTAAGCTTATCAAAATAAGCAAGAGTACAAAATCTAACCTAAGAAAAATTTTAGTGTTGGCTTTTGCAATTGGAATACGAGCAAATGTAGGAGCAAGTATTATAAAAATTCTAAAAAAGATTTCATAATTTGCTCTGACTGGTATATAAGTAAGTTCAAGTAGCATTAAAAATAGTAGCAGTATCATATATTGAACTAAATATGAACTTAAAAATATTTTGCCAACGATTAGATATTCAGCGGATATATATAGGATTGAAGTTAACACGATAATTAATATTCTCATTTTAAGAGTGGTTATGTATATTTGTCTTGGAGTTATAGGTAGTCCAATTAGCGACAACATACTACTCCCGTTTTCATAGATGAAGAGAAAGAGTAATATAGTATACATAAGATAAAAGTTGTTTTCACTGGTTATAGAAGATTTATTAAATATAGTTATAGCAACAGCAATTCCCATAAATAGTAAATAAACAAATAGAATATTTGAATGTGAAGTCCATTTCAAATAGGCTATGAGTTTTGTCAATTTCATATTTTCAATCTTTAGGACATCGGCATTAAGTTTATTTAATTCTTTCTTGGATTTATAATTTTCTATTTTAGATATTTTTTTATAATTATCTTTCCAAGGATTAATTAGTGCACCAGCGTATATAAAACTCGCTACTGCCAATATAATTAAACCAATTTGTACATAGAATATAACATTATAAATATCACTACTAAAAGGATGTATTAATGACAATATAAAAAAGATTGAAACTACAATATAGATAGCTAAGGTATTTATAAATAAAAATCCAGATTTAAGTTTGCCAAATATTTGGTAAATGAATAAAAATAGCACAGAATTTATTAGTAGTAACATAAAGTTATAGTTAACTGTAAGTCCTAATAATTTCTGAAAAGCTATGTATATCACCATATAAGGCATTACCGCTGTCAACAATCCTAAAAAGCTCGCAAGTGGATACAAGTTTAAATTATAAAAAGGAAGTGTTTTTAGCACTTTTAAATCATAATTTAAAATAGCAGGTAGAGATACTTGCCCAAGTATACACAAGATGAGAATAAATTCTACAGTGAAGAAATTAAGTACTTGTTCTGGATTTCCAACCCACTGAAAAAATTTAATAGCTAAAAAAAATGTATATATAGAAAAAAATACTTTAAAGACATATTCAGAATTTATAAGAATTATTTTATACATTTTTTTTAAGTCAGACATTATTTTCGTCCTCCGTAGTACATTATGTCTTGAATTGTTGCATCACTAAAAGGGATTCCTTCGGGTAAATTTTCTTTTGAAACAAGTCCAATAAAGAAAGATTCATCTTCTTCATATCCTAAAAATAAGTCTTTATTAAATGATTTTGCTTCAGAAAGATATGTTTTAATTATTTTGTAGTTTTCTCTAATTGATTCGATATCTTGAGAAAATACCAATTTTCCTCTATTTATAAAAGTTAGATAGTCGGCAAAAGTTTCTAAATCTTCTGTTAAATGTGTAGAGTAGAGAATTGAGCAATTTGTTCTGTCTCTGTACTCACGTAGTATTTTTAGAGTTTCACGTCTTACGATAGGATCTAGTCCTGCAGTGGGCTCATCCATAATTATTAATTTGGCATTGTGGCTCAGAGCGAGCGCAATTTGAACTTTCATATTTTGTCCTTTAGATAAGTCTTTAAAGCTCTTTTCTTTACTTATATTTAAACGTTTTACTAACTCATTAAAATATTCTTGATCGAAGTTTGAAAAAACAACTTTATGTATTGCTTCCATTTTTGAAAGGTTAAAATTTGAAGGCAATATATTTTGATCAAATACAAATCCAATCTTGTCTTTAATTTCTACATTATTTGCAGGAATATTTTCTAAACCAAATATTTTAATTTCTCCTCCCGTAGGAAAAATTATATTCATAATTAAATTGATTATGGTAGTTTTACCAGAGCCATTTGGACCTATAAGACCCATTACATATCCTTCATCAAGGGAAAAACTTATATTTTTAAGTTCAAATTCGAAATCATAATAATCTTTTGATACATTTAAAAGTTCTAACATAGTACATACACCTCACAATAAATTTAATAATTCGATAATTTGGTTTTTAGAAATACCATGATTTTTTGCATCAATTAGCATTTCTGATAATTTTTCTTCTAATTCCATCATCTTATACTCTTTGATAGTTTCTAAATTTTGATAATTTACAAAAGTACCTTTGCCGGGAATCGTATATGAAAGTCCTAATTCTTCCATAGTGTCATAAGCTTTCTTAGCTGTTACCAGAGAAACATTCATGGTTTTTGAAAGGCTCCGCATGGATGGAAGGGGTTCATCATTTTTTAATCGACCAGTTAAAATATCATGTTTAAATTTTTCAACTATCTGCATGTATATAGGCAATTTTTCGCTATTGCATTTTTCCATAAAATCACCTCTCAGTTATAACTGTTATTGTTATTAATTAAATTATAATAACAGTTATAACTGATGTCAATCATTAATTTTATAATTATAAAATTTACGTTTGTGATATAATAAATTTATGGTTATAGTAGGTTGTAAGGTGAAACTTAGAATATTTTCACCAAACAGTTTAAAAGAGAAAAGAAGAATTTTAAAATCTCTAATTCAAAAAATGCAAAGTAAATTTAAAAATATTTCAATAGCCGAAGTTGGAGATAATAACATTTGGCAAAGTGCAATTATAGGAATTGCAATAGTATCTAATGATTCAAAGCACGCTGATGAGATAATAAATAAATGTGTGGATTATATAGAAGTATTTGGAGATGTAGAGATTGTGGAAATGGATATAGAGATGTACTAATGAGAAAGATTTTAACTAAAAAAGAAGCTGATGAAGTTTTAGATTTATTAGAAAAATTACATCCGGATGCGAGATGTGAATTGGAGCATAGAACTCCGTTTGAATTGTTAATAGCCACTATATTGTCGGCTCAGTGTACTGATGTTAGAGTTAATGCAGTTACTGAAGAACTTTTTAAAGTTGCCAACACTCCTAAGCAATTTGTGGAGATGGGGCTTGAAGAAATAAAGAGATGGATAAAACCTTGTGGCTTTTATAATAATAAAGCCAAAAATATTTTGAGTGCATCTGAGGTTTTGATAAGTGAGTATGATTCAGAAGTTCCAAATACAATTGAAGAATTGATGCAATTGCCTGGTGTGGGGAGAAAAACTGCAAATGTCGTTGCATCGAATTGTTTTGGAGTGCCTGCAATTGCTGTAGATACTCATGTATTTAGATTGTCAAATCGGATTGGATTTGTAAATGAAAAGGACGTTGAAAAGACGGAGTTAGCACTTCAAAAGAAGATAGATAAGAGTAGGTGGACTTTAGCGCATCACACTTTAATTTTTCATGGAAGAAGGGTTTGCAAAGCAAGAAAACCACTGTGTGAGAATTGTAATATAACTGATTACTGTAGACATTATTTGGGAGGAAATAATGGGTAATAAAATTTCAGAAAAGATGAAGGACAAGAGAGTTGTAGCTGCTCTGTGTGTGGGAGTTACATTTTTAATTTCACTTATTTATTATGTAAATGTGAGTAAAAGCACTAACATATACGGAGGAGTTAGGGTAGGCGAGATAGATCTTTCTAAACTATCAAAACAAGAGGCTTATGAAAAATTATCAAAACAAAAGGAGGAAGATTTAAAAAATAAAAATATGTCTTTCTTGTTAGAAGATAAAACTATAGAAATTCCTTATGAACAACTGGGATACAATGCAGATATCAAAATGGCAGTTGAAAAGGCTTATGATGTGGGTAGAACAGGAAATGTGTTTATAGATTATATAAATATAGTTACACCGTTTTATCAAAAAAATATAACATTAAATGAAGGATTTGAAGTTAGTAGTTTAGATAAGTCTTTGGCATATTTGACAGACAAAGTATTTAAAGAACCTGTAAATGCAGATGTTGTAACTACAAAAGAAAAAGAGTTTAAAGTTTTAAAATCTGAAACCGGAAGATATTTAGATGTGAACACAACAAGAGATAGTATATTGTCAAACATAAGTAAAAACGAAGTTATTCCTCTAAAAGTAAATATTTCATATCCAAAAGTTACAGAAGAAAAATTTGAGGGGATAGATGCAATTTTAAGTGAATTTACAACTGACTATTCTACTTCAGCAGCTGGAAGAAAAGCAAATGTGGCAATTGGAGCACAATTTTTTAATGGGCTGGTAGTAGAACCATCACAAAATATTTCTTTTAACGGAACTGTTGGTGAAATTTCTGTAAAAAATGGATTTCAAAAGGCAGGAGTTTTAGTAAATGGGGAACTTGAACAAGGAGTTGGCGGCGGAATTTGTCAAGTGTCTACAACTCTATACAATGCACTTTTATTATCAAACTTACAAATAGATGAAAGACACAACCACACAAGACCGATAGCTTATGTAGATATAGGAACTGATGCAGCTGTTGTTGAAGGATATAAGGATTTAAAATTTACTAATAACTTGCCGCACAGAATTTATTTAAAGTCAGAGGCTGATGGAGAGAAACTAACATTCCAAGTTTTTGGGAATAGAGCAGATAAGATATATGATGTTGAAATATTTACGAAATTATTGGGAGTTGAAAGCCCAAAGACTGTAAAAAAATTCACATATAAATTATATGAAAATGAAGAAGAAGTTGAATCTTCTGGAGCAAAAGGTTATTCTTATGCAACTTATAAAAAGTTAAAAAAAGGTGAAACAGAGACAACTGAAAAAATTTCAAACTCATATTACTTGCCTAAAGATAAGGTTATTTTAGTTGGCACTAAAGAAAAAGATAGTGCAAAAGAAATGGTTGCAAGTAAAGAAAAGAGTAAGAATAAAAAGACAGTGGAGAATTAAATTTCCATTGTCTTTTTTTTCTGAAGAACTTTAAATAATTTAGTTTCATTGTATACAAAAGTTTCGTTAGGTAGGCTTTTTAAATATTGCTCTACAAGTTCTCTGATAGTTCCAAATTTGCCATTGTTTTTAGTTTCTGTTGATGAAATTATTTTTTGAGCAAATGTATTTTTTAAAGGGCCTCTATCACAAGTTAGGTAGTTCATTCGATATTGGTTCATACCTATTGTCAAAAAGTCTGAATCTAAAATTGGTTGGCCTGAAGCATATTTTAAATCGCAGACAACATCTTCTTTATTCAAATCAATAGTATATTGGATGTTTCCAAAAATATCTAACGTTTTATATTTAAAACGAACACGTCTTTTTGAAATTTCAACATATCCATTAACTAAAGAAAAGTATCTGTAACTCCAGTTTATATATTTTCTAAGTTGTTCTCCGGTGATTTTATAAACAGTAACTTCCCCACCTGTGTAAGAATATATTTTTGAAAGTTCGCTAAGTGTCAAAGGCCCGTTTTTTAGCACTGGGTTTTTAAAATCGAATTGAAAAGCCACCACATCACATGGATAGTAAGAAGATATGGCATTTGTAAACAGATGAATAAGCGGTCCATCTTCTAAGTCATAGTCATAATCTCCCTCAACATTTTCCAAGTAGCCAATAGTTCGACAAATATTGTCATATATGTTACGGTGGAACGGCAGAAGTTTTTCAAGCAAATCAATATCAGGATAAAAATTCTTTGATTGTATAAGCTTAGAGTTTTTATTTATTAAAGATTTATTTGAAAATTCAAGTTCAACAAGAGAGACGGATTTAGCATATGCTCCCGGCTGAGTTATCAAAGTTTCTCCAATGTATTTCTTTTCGATTTCTTCGTGTGTATGACCTGCTATAATCACATCAAATGGGATTTTTAAATCTTTTAAAATGGACTCAACTCCAGTGTGCAGTTTTGAATTTTCATCTTTCATACCAACGTGAAAAAGCCCAACTATTACATCTGAAATAGGTTTTATTTTCGGCATTAGTTCGTTTAAAGTTTCCACAGGATCTACAATTGGAGGATGGTTTAACAAACCATTTCCAAAAGAATTTACCATTAGCGTATCTATTCCTATAAAAGCAATCTTAATGTCATTTATTTCTATAATTTTATAACTTTCCATAATCGGATGGTCTATATTAGCTATTAGTGCAGAATTTTTAAAAGCAGCTATATTTTTAAGAAGATTTTTTTCGCCAAAGTTAAATTCATGGTTACCCATGTTCCATATATCGTAGCCAATTTCATTTACACACATAACTGCAGGATTATATTTATCTACAAAATTTTCTACAAAATTACCTTGTATTAAATCTCCATTATCAACAATTATAGAATTATCATCTGAAAGAGAATCTATAAGAGTTTTGATATGGCATATTGAAGAGTTTGATTCGGACATAGTCCTGTAATCATAAGGATATAATTTCCCATGTATATCAGTAGTTGCAAAAATTTTTATCATCTTTATTTTTCCTTTCACTTTAAATTTAACATAATATAAAAAATTTTTAAAGAAGATGTTTAATATGGTAAAATTAGTAGAGATTAGGAGGATGTCATGGGAAAAAGTTTAATTTTAGCTGAAAAACCTTCAGTGGCAAGAGATATTGCAAGAGTATTAAATGTGAAGGGGAATAGAAAGGGATATTTAGAATCTGATGGAAGAATTGTAACTTGGGCTCTTGGGCATCTTGTAACTTTAGCTACACCTGAAGAATACAACAAAACTTATGAAAAGTGGAGAGCAGAAGATTTGCCAATAATTCCGGAACATATGAAATTAAAGGTAATACAATCTTCTAAAGCTCAATTCAATATTGTAAAAGAACTCATAAATAGAAAAGATGTTTCTGAAATAGTAATTGCAACCGATGCAGGAAGAGAGGGCGAATTAGTTGCAAGGTTGATTTTGAATATGAGTGGAAACAGAAAACCTTTAAAGAGATTGTGGATTTCATCTGTTACTGATAAAGCTATTAAAGAAGGATTCAAAAATTTAAAATCAGGCGATGATTATTTAAATTTGTATAAATCAGCCGATGCGAGAAGTCAAGCTGATTGGATTATTGGGATAAATGCCAGTCGAGCTTTGACAGTTAAATACAATGCGAGCTTGTCATGTGGTAGAGTACAAACTCCAACTTTAAATTTAATAAAAATAAGAGAAGATGAGATAAATAATTTCAAACAAGAAGAATATTACAGTTTGAGCATAATAGCAGGTGGAGTTGAATTTAAGCTTGTTAAGAACGCAAATTATAAACATAAAAGTGAAATAGAAGATTTAAAAAATAAATTTGATAGAAGCATAGAGGTTATAGATGTAGATACAAAAGTGAAAAAGAAATATCCATCACAGCTCTACGATTTAACAAATTTACAAAAAGATGCCAATACAAAATTTGGATATTCAGCTAAAGAAACACTTAATTTAATGCAAACTTTGTACGAAAGACACAAAGTGTTGACTTATCCAAGAACTGATTCAAGATATTTAAGTGAAGATATAGTTCCTACGCTTGAAGACAGGTTGAGTGCAATTAATATAAAGAATTATAGAGAAGATATAAGAGAGATAAGAAAAAATGGAATAAAAAAGTCTAACAGATTTGTGGACGACAAAAAAGTTTCTGACCACCACGCAATAATTCCGACAGAAGAGCCTGTGAGAATTGAAGAACTCTCTGATAAAGAATTTAAGATATTTGATTTAGTTGCAAAGAGATTTATAGAAAATTTACTTCCACCGGAAGAATATTCTGAAACTACAGTAACAGCTAAAGCAGGAGATATTGAACTTAGAGCAAAAGTTGATAAATATAAAATTAGTGATAGAAAAATTATAATAGATGAAATAAAAGTCAACACTCATCAC
The DNA here is from genome assembly GCF_034090345.1 of Peptoniphilus sp. Lineage (GTDB taxonomy): Bacteria > Bacillota > Clostridia > Tissierellales > Peptoniphilaceae > Peptoniphilus. The sequence continues at coordinate 12,007 of NZ_JAXDSS010000045.1, forward strand.
AATAGACAGCCTGAGTACTATAATGAAGGTACTCTTTTATTGGCAATGGAAAATCCAACTTCACACATCAAAGATTTATCCGGGAAAGAGACAAAAATTTTAAAATCTACCGGTGGAATAGGGACAGTTGCCACAAGGGGTGATATAATAGAGAAACTCTATAGTTCTGATTTAATAGAAAATGTGGACGGGAAAATAAAGATAACTTCAAAAGGTAGACAACTTTTGGAAATAGTGCCGGAGAAACTTAAAAGTCCCAAGATGACAGCTGATTGGGAACAAAAACTTTTGAGTATAGAAAAGGGTGAGTTAAAGGCAGAAGAGTTTTTAAAAGAAATCAAAAATTATTCTAAAGAGAGCGTTGGAGAAATACTCACATCAGATAAACAATATAGACATCAAAACTTAACTTCTACAAAATGCGATGTGTGTGGGAAATACATGTTGAGAGTTAATAGGAAAGAAAAGGAAATGTTGATTTGTCAGGATCCAAATTGCAACGGTAGAAAAGTTATTTCAGTTATGACAAAATCTAGATGTCCAAATTGTCACAAGAGATTAAAGCTATTAATGGAAAGTGGACAATACGTATGCGAAACTTGCGGGTATAGAACTTCAAAAGAAGCCATGGAAAAGAAGTTTAAGGAAAAGGCAAATCAACCTAAAAAGGGTGAGGTTAAAAAGTTTTTAAATAAACAAGAAGACACGAGCATAAATAACACATTGGAAAATCTTTTAAAAGGATTGAAGTTAGATGATTAGAAAAGAGTCGATATATCAAAGGCTCATTGAGAATAAAGTAGGAGACATTACAGAGTATAGAACGAAGGAAAACAGAATAGGGACGAAAGAGTTGTTAAAAGCTGTAATGGATTACTATGAGAGAGATAAGGAATCAATAGCAGAGTTTACAGAGTATTTTAGATATCACAGAGCAGAAAATATATGGGACGAATTCAGCATAAGGCTATTTTCATTAGAAGAATTTAAAGAAGATAAATTAGTTGGATTGTCAATTTTACTTATGAGAGATACGAACAGCGTTGAGTGTATAAAATTTGGAATGTTGTTAACTCAATTATATATACTCGACAATGTTCCGGCAGCATTTAAGATTATTGCAGATTTAGCCGTATTAGATGAGTTTTATGATTTAGGAATAAAAATTTTAAAAAACGTTAGAATTTTTCCGGTGATAAGAGATAGTATAGACAGAAAGAGGGACTATGAAATTAGGTAGACATAATTTAACAGTGAAGAAATCAAGACCAAAAGTTATATTAACAGATGGTAGAGAAGAAATAGAATTAAAAGAAAAGAGAAATCTTGAAGTTGGAGAGGTGGTCAGTGCATTTATATACGACACTTCAAAAGACAGAAGAGTTGCAACATTAGAAAAACCATATATAGAAGTAGGTCAAGTTAAGGAATTAAAAGTTGTAGGCAAGTCAGGCGTTGGATACTTTGTAGATATAGGTTTGGATAAAGACATCTTTTTACCGTATCAAGAGAGAGCAGGTAGAATAGAAGTTGGAGAAAGCTATTTAATGACTCTTTATATAGATAAATCTGACAGATATTGCGTAAGTATGGATATAAAAGAAAAACTTAAGAAAAATGACAAGTTTAAAATTAATGATATTGTAAAGGGAACAATTTACCTTTTAGATGCAAGAGGAGCTCACGTTGCAATAGACGGGAAATATGACGGACTTGTACTAAAAGAAGAGCTTAAAGGTATTTATAAAGTTGGAGATGAAGTTGAAGCAAGAATTCAAAGAATTTTAAAAGACAAAAGAATCACTTTAACTTTGAGAGAAAAAGCATATAAACAGATGCACTCAGATGCAGATATGCTCCTTGAATTGATAGAAGATAATGATGGAGTTTTAAACATTGGTGATAAGACTGACCCTGAGATAATAAAAGAAGTTACAGGGCTTTCAAAATCAGCATTTAAAAGAGCAGAAGGAAGCCTTTATAGACAGAGAAAGGTAGATTTATATCCTAATAAGATAGAGTTGAAAAATGGAAATTAAGATTATAGATTTTGACCATAAGGGAAGAGGTTTTGGAAGATACGATGGTAAATCAGTTTTTTTAGACGGTGGAGTAATAGGAGACACCGTCTCTTTTGAAGTTGTGGAATCTAAAAAGAAATTTGATGTAGCAAAAATTTTAGATATTGTAGAAGAGTCTGAAGATAGAGTGGTTTCAAAATGTCCATACTCTAAAAAATGTGGTGGATGTGATTTTTTAGAATACAAATATTCAATGCAAAAAAAATGGAAAAGAGATAATGTTTCAACCACTATGAATAAAATAGGTGGAATAGATACAAAAGTAGAAAACACGATTGGTATGGAAAATCCTTTTTATTATAGAAATCATATTCAACTTAAAGCAGTAGAGGGAAAACTTGGTTACTTTTCAAAAAATAGCAAGGCATTGGTCGAAGTGAAAAGATGTATAATAGCTGAAAAAGAAATAAATAGAGCAATTGAAGTCTTGAAAAATTGGAAAGGACTTAGAAGTGTAGATGAAATAGTCATAAGACAGAATAAAAAAGCTGAACTAATGATTGTTTTGATAACCAAAAATGAAGTGAAAAAAATAAATGGTCTTTTGAGTGAACTTTTAGATTTGAATCTAAAAAGTCTGTTTGTAAATTATAGAAAAAATGAAAGATTTAGATTTGGCAGAGAGTTTAAGAAAATTTATGGCGAAGATTATATAGAAGATGAACTTTTTGGTTTGAAGTTTAGACTATCGCCGGAATCATTTTTCCAAGTGAACAGGATACAGACTGAAAAACTTTACAACACGGCAATAGGATATATGGAGATAAAACCTAACGATGTGATTATGGATTTATATAGTGGGATAGGTTCGATAAGTCTATTGATGACAGAGGCGAAGGAAGTTGTCGGAGTTGAAGTTGTTGAAGCGGCAGTTGAAAATGCTAGACAAAATTCAGAATTAAACAATAAGCATAACACCAGGTTCATAGCCGGAAGAGTTGAAGATACTATATATTCTTTAATAAAAGAGGGAACAAAATTTAATAAAATAATGTTAGATCCTCCTCGAGCGGGAGTGGACGAAAAAGTCATAGAAAAAATAAATGAAATCATGCCGGAGAGAATAGTATATGTATCTTGTAATCCATCAACACAGGCAAGAGATTTAAAACTTTTTAAAGGATATAAAATTGAAAAAATTCATCCGGTTGATATGTTTTGTAACAGCGTTCATTGTGAGTGTGTTGCGCTACTTGTACGAGACAATGTGTCGTCGAAGTAGAAATAGGTGTCGTGCTCCGTCAAGACTATCTGAAGAATGACGAGCGAAGTGAGGAAATGATTCGAGCTAACGAACCGCTTAGTGTATGGTTTGATGTCAAGAAGATAAGAAAGAAGCTATAAAAGCGTTGAAATGAATAGCTTTTAGGATTAAAAAAATCTTAAAAGATATTTTTTATTAGAAAAAACCTTGCGGGGATTAGATTTACAATAAAATAAGATGAAAAAATCTTGTGGGAAAATCAAATCATGAAAGTCATAGTTTTTGTATCTTTTGTTAAAGTATTTTAATACTTGGGTAGAATTATAAAAATAAGGAAATAGTCATTATGATTATTATAAATTTTTTTATTATTGATTAGAAAATAGTACAATGTTAGTAGATCTAGGTAAATAGAATTTTAGATACAACAAAAAAATTTGCTGTATAAAAAATTAAATTAGGAGAAACTAATGCAAACTTGTAATTATTGTCAGGAAAAAGGGAAGTGTCTCTCTAAAATCAAACTTTTTAATAAGCTTGGTGTAGATGAATCAAAAAATATTTATTTATCAGCGGTTCATAAGGATTTAAAAAAAGGTCAAAGTTTATTTTTTCATGGAGATATAGTAGATAAAATTATTATAATTAGGTATGGGAAAATTAAATCTTCAACCTATGATGATGAGGGGAGAGAAAGTATCAGTAAAATTTATGTGGAAGGTGACATGATAGGAGAGAATTCAATTTTCTTAGATAATTCCTATACATCTAATGGAGTTGCAATAGAAAATACAGGGATTTGTCAAATTGATAAGACGATTCTTAGGAAAATTTTAATCAAAGACCATGATTTTTCTTTAAATTTGATAAAATCACTAAGCAAAAAACTGTATGAAACCGAAAAACTTTTAGAAATTTTGTCTATAAAAGATTCATATACTAGACTAGGAGCATTTTTGCTCTATAGAGCGGAGTTGACAAATGATAGCTATATAAGTCTCAATCAAGAGAATATTGCTTCGTCCATAAACATGACTAGGGAAACAGTTTCCAGAAAATTGTCTCAAATGGAAAAAGAGGGATATATAGAAAACACTGCTTATAAAAAGATAAAAATTAAAAATCTAGTTGCCTTAATTAAATTAACAAAGATGTAAAAGTGTGATATATAACACATAAAATTATAAGACCTTCCTTTACAATACAATTAGTTAGAAAAAGGAGGGTAAAATGTTAGATATTCATACTAAGATAGAAGACATAGTTAAGGCGGATACCAATATGATTGGTTTTTTCAATAAGGAGAAGATCGATTTTTGTTGCAATGGCTATATGACTGTTGAAGATGTTGCAAAAGAAAAAAATATAGATCCTATTATCCTTGTTAAAAAAATTCTAGATGGACTAGATACTAGTAATTCTAAAGCAAAAGAAATTATAGACTTAGATGATTTTAAAGAACTTAGAGTAGGGGAGATGATAGATTCTATATTAATTGATCACCATGAAAAAGAAAGAAATTTACTATTTGAAATTGATCCTCTATTAAATAAAATCTTATCTGTTCATTTTGAACACCATGGAGAAGACCTGAGTAAGCTCCATTCGCTCTTTGCTACTCTTAAGAAAGAATTGGAAGAACACTTTATTAAAGAGGAAAAAATTACTTTCCCGTTGATGCTTGAAAATGAGTATCCGACTAAGGATTTAATTAGAGAAGTTGAAGCTTTAGAAGATGATCATGAAGAGGCGGGGGATTTGATCAAAGAAATGATTGAGTTGACAGATTGGTTTAGAACACCAAAAGATGCCTGCAGAACATATATCCATACTTTTGATTTGTTAGAAGAATTAGTAAAAGACGTTTTTGTCCATATTTTTAAAGAAAACTCTATAATATTTGAAAAATATAGAAATAATGGGGGAAAATAATGAAAAAACAAATAAAAAACAATGTACATTGGATTGGAAAAATTGATTGGGAACTAAAAGAATTTCATGGGTCAGAATATTCTGTCCACCATGGGTCTAGTCAAAATGCCTACTTAATTCAAGAAGAAAAGACGGTACTAATAGACACTGTATGGACTACTCATAAAGAAGAATTTGTAAAGAACTTAAAAACAGAAATTCAATTAAATGAAATTGACTATATAGTTATAAATCACGGAGAACCTGATCACTCAGGTTCATTAGTGCAAATAATGGAGGAAATTCCAAATACACCAATATATTGTACAGCAAATGGAAAAAAATCTCTAATTGGTCAATACCACCATCCAGAATGGGATTATAGAACTGTCAAAACAGGTGATACTTTGGATATAGGAAATGGGAAAAAGCTAATCTTTGTTGAAATGAAAATGCTTCATTGGCCAGACTCAATGGCAACATATATGACAGGTGATAATATATTATTTTCCAATGATGCATTTGGCCAGCACTATGCCTTAAGTGAATTATTTAATGATAAAGCTGATCCTACTATTCTATGGAATGAGGCTATGAAATATTATGCTAATATTTTGACACCTTTTTCATCTTTTGCTAAAAAGAAAATAGAAGAGATAGTTGCTATGGATCTTCCTATAGATATTATAGCTACAAGTCATGGTAGTATTTGGAGAGAAAATGCTCTAGAAATTGTAAATAAATATGCACAGTGGTCTGACTCCTACAAGGAAGATCAAGTGACTATTATATATGATTCTATGTGGGGAGCTACTAAAAAAATAAGCCACAAAATTGCAGATGATATTAGAAAAATTTCACCTACAACGAGAACTAAAGTATTATCGGTAGCTGAAATGGATAGAAATGATATTATGACAGAAGTATTTAAGTCAAGAGCAATAGCTGTTGGTTCGCCAACAGTTGGTCGATCTATGATTACTACTATATCTGGATGGCTACATTTTCTTCAAGAACTTAAATTCAAAGATAAGGTGGCCGGTGTCTTTGGATCATACGGCTGGTCTGGTGAAGGAAATAAGATATTGAGAGAAGAGCTTGAAAAAGCAGGATTCCAAATTATTGATGAGGAAATAAAAGCTTCATGGATGCCGGATGATGAATTTTTGAAGGAAACTGAAAAATTCTCTAAATCTTTACTTGAAGCATCGGTTATTGAAAAAAAAGAATAACAAAACAAGTAATATTTTAAGATTTAGTTAAGACTTTGTTAATTTTTCTTTGGATATTTCCAGCTGTCTTATTGAAAAAATGATGTGTTTTAACTAGGATATTATGTAATTGTAATAGCTATTTAGAAATTCTAATATTATTTACTTTTTATAAAATAGGAACAAAAGAAACTGTTGGGGGTATAAATAAACATACCAACCTCAACAGTTTTTTTAAATAGATAGTTTATCATAATAAGTGAAATATAAAATAAACTCATAGCTAATCAGCTGTGTTAATATGTAAGTGACCAAACAAAAAGCATTAAAAGGAGCGATAACCATCTTACCATAGAAGAGAGAACTTGTATCTATCAATTTTTAAATTTAGGAGTGAGTATAAAGAAATTTGTACAAGCAATTAAAAGGTCATCTAGTACAATATCTCGAGAAATTAAAAGAAGTTCATCTAAAATAAAAAATAGTATTGGAGATTATACTAAGTATTTCCCAATAAAGGCAAACGACAAATATATTGATAGAAGGAAAGACTGCTATAGGAAAAGTAAATTATCTAAAGATGTTATTGATTATTTAACTATAAAGATTAACGGACATTGATCTCCTGAACAAATATCAAATAGAAGTACAAAAGTTATTCATCAAATACCATCTACATCAACTATATTAGGAATGTTTGTAGGTCATCTAATATAAGTAATGCGACTAAAACAAGAAAATAATAATCTAAACAGCTCTTTTTTGGGCTGTTTTTTCTGGCTCTATGTCAAATATTGGGGAGACTTGTTAACTTGAGTCTCTTTCTTTATCTAAAAATGGGCACATAGACGCTAATAAAGATATCAAAACTAAAATAGCAAAAAACAACTAAAAATAAGCATAGCAAATAAAACCCCTAGGGGTTTTGCAAATTTTCCCGTTTCCCTAATCTCTACTTATACTAATATCCGTTAAACGATAGATACAATTGTGTGATTTAATGTAGTATAATAATATTATGAAAGATATACAAAAACAAATTCAAGAATTAGAAGCAGAACTCAAAAAAACTAATAACAAAAGAGAATATATAAGGATTAAAGCCATAATACTAAAACTTAAAGGCAACAGTGCCAAATCCATATCTGAAAAATTAGATGTTGGAAAATCTACAGTATTCGCATGGTTAAAAGCATACAGAGAAGATTCTGTAAACGCATTAAAAAATAAAAAAAGACAAGGCAATCATAGAAATCTCTGCTTTGAAGAAGAAAAAGAATTCCTAAAGCAATTTGAAGAAAAAGCAGAAAGTGGACAAATAGTAACAGC
>NZ_JAXDSS010000055.1:0-10365 GCF_034090345.1 Peptoniphilus sp.
GTCAAATATATAGAGTACTAAAAAGACACGGATTTAGAAAAATAATGCCAAGAAGTAAACATCCTAAGAAAGCAAGTAAAGAGGTCATAGAGACCTCAAAAAAATTAACAGCAGAGCAAAAGAACTTAGAAACGTTAACCCGGATAAAAAAGTAAGAATAATGTTCCAAGATGAAGCAGGATTCGGTCGCATAAATAAGCCGAAATACTGTTGGTGTAACCATAAAATAAGACCATCAGTACCTTGTCATCATTTAAGAGAATACAGATATACTTATGGAGCAGTAGAACCAACAACAGGAGAAAACTTCTTTTTAATATTGCCGTATTGTAATACAGACTGTATGAACATATTTTTAAAAGAACTCTCCAAAACCTATAAGAATGATATGATACTACTAGTATGTGATGGAGCAACATGGCATAAATCCAAAGGATTAAGAATACCGGAAAACATAGAAATAATGCATATACCACCATATACACCAGAAATGAACCCCATAGAACAGATTTGGAAACAAATTAGGACTATGGGATTTAAAAATGAATTTTTCCACACATTATCAGACGTAGTGGATAGGTTGTGTGAAACGATAAATAAATTAACCAAAGAGATGGTTAAAAGTATCACCAATAGGGATTGGTTATATGTCTAGATTTAATAGGATTATAGTATTAATTATAACATACGTATTGTATTGGTGAATGTCATGTTTGATCAATAGACCGATTTAAATAAAAAACAAATCCTTTTACAGGACTTGTCTTCATTTTATCTTTTAATTTCAATTACTTCTTTAAACAACTTGCTTGACTCTATCATTTCTTTTGAGCCTATTGCAGTAATATAATTTTTATTCATAGCTTCTTTTAATGCTCCACGTAGAGCTTTTAAGTCTGAAAGCTTGGTATTTAGCGCTTGTTCTTTAAATTCAGCAACTTTTTTTTCAGTTAAGTTTGTCATGAATCTGCTGAAGTTTGCACTTCCTTTTTCAGCTGCGCCAAGAAGTGGATCGAAAGCATTCATAGTACCGATTATATAATTTTTGAGTTCATCTTCAGTTAAGTCAAGTGAGTCTACATATTCAGCCATATTGTCATAAATTTCAGCTGTCTTTTCAAGGTTAGGGTCTCTATAAGAATAAGTTACCAAGTCATTTGACATAGAGAATTTAACTCCCGCTCCATAAGCGCCGCCTTTAGCACGGATTTGATTATGAAGATAATCGGCAGATAATATATTTCCAAGCACAGGCATAATACCTGAGTAATTTATTCCGAATTCTTTTAGATTATATCCTTTAGACACATAGTTTACATTAGCAGAAGTTGTAAATCCTTGATTTTTTGGATTAGGAGTAAATTCAAATTCAACAGATTCATATTTTTCAGTAGGAAGAGATTTTAAAAAGTCTGATAGAAAATCTTTCTTGTCAGAACTGTCGGCAGTTAAATTTACAACAACATCCACACCGTTTATCAACTTGGTTGATAGTTCTTTAAGCTTAGTGCTTAAACTTTCCCACTTATCATCAAAGTTTTCAATCAAATCAGAAAGGTAGAAGTAGTAGTTAAACCCGCCGGATATTTGATTGTAAGCAGATAGTTTTGAGAAGTAACTCTTAACAACTTCAGCAGCTATTGAATGGCCGCTTTGAAGTATTATCGCTTCGATGTATGATTTTTGAAGTAGGATAAGCTCTTTAATTCTCTTCTTATCATCAAATTTAGAATTTAATAAAATTTCTTTTGAAAGTTCAATAGACTTGGCAAAGTTTAAATCTAAAGTCTTGAGAGAAGCTTCAAATCGAGATTTGAATTCATCTTCTTTAGTGTAGTCTCTATAAGTTGCAAGTCCTGTTCCAAAACCACCAATTGTCTTATATATTTCTGTATCTAAATTGGAGTAGTGATAGTTTTGAGTGGAGACTTTGCCGAATAATTCGCTCAACAGATTCATAGTTGGCAAATCTTCGATGGCTATGTGCTCAGCAGGGAAAGAAATTGTAACATAAGAGATACCATTTGTAGGTTGAGGATTGAATAAAAGTGTTCCATATTTTTCTTTAAATATCTCACTTTCAATGTGTTCTATACCTTCTTTGATATCAGAAAGTTCAAGCGAAGGGATGGTGTTTTTATCCTCATCACTGTCTTCTCTTAATTGGTATTCGACTAAATTTTTATGATTTAATATAATGTTGTCCACTTCTTCATCAGAAAGAGAGGATTTTATATTCTCAAGTTTTTCTTTTAGTTCATTTAACTCAATTTTATTTTTATTAGCGTCTGCTGAAATTTGAACGCCAACTGAATATTTGTTATCGATCAAATGTTTTTGAATATATTGCTCAAAGAAATCAGTGTCTATTTTATTTCTCAAGTGTTCAATTACAGATAGAGATTTTAGTCCGTCTATAGGGTTTTCGTCATATAGCCAAGTATTAAGAGCTCTGATGTAATATATTATCGCCTTTTGAACTCCGCCGCCTTCACGATATGCAAACTCAAATTTATTAAATGTAGCAAGGAGCAAATCTTTATCTATGCCATTTGAAACTAATTTTTCTAGAGAGGCATATATGAAGTCACGAAATTCTTCGGCAGTTTTTCCTCCTGTGTTTTTAGCGACAATTGATAGGTCAAGAGTTAGTGAGGTTGAATTTTCAGCCCAGACATCTTCCGCAAAACCTGAGCTTAAAACATCTTGTTTTATAGGAGACGAATCTGAATTTACTAAGAGTTCAGATAGGAAATTTCTCATAAATAAATCTTCAGGATTTAAACTCTTTCCAATACACCATCCAAATCCTAAATAATCATTTTTCTTTTCAACTTCTGATGGAGTTGCGGCATAAGTCTCTTTTACAAAGGTAGTTTCTGCAATTGGAGAGTTTAATTTTATTTCAGAGTCTATTTCTTCGAAATCAAATGAATTTAAATAGTTATCTTCTATAAAATTTAAAACTTCTTCATAATTCATATTGCCATAAAGATAGATATAAGAATTAGAAGGATGGTAAAATTTTTTGTGGAAATTCAAAAAGTTTTCGTAAGTTAAATTTGGAATTTCTTTAGGGTCTCCCCCCGAATCAACTCCATAAGTTGAATTAGGATGGAGGTTGAAAGTCAGAGTATCAGACACAATTGATTGAGGGTCTGAGTAGACACCTTTCATTTCATTGTACACGACACCATTTATAGATAATGGAGAATCTTTCTCCATTTCATAGTGCCAACCTTCCTGTTCAAAGATTTCTTTTACTTCATACATTCTCGGATAAAATACAGCATCTAAGTATACATCCATCAAGTTATAAAAGTCCTTTTCATTTCTTGAACTGACAGGGTAGATTGTCTTATCAGGAAATGTCATAGCATTCAAAAAAGTTTGTTGACTGGATTTTATAAGGTCCATAAAAGGCTCTTTTGTTCTATATTTTCTTGAACCGGATAGTACAGAGTGTTCAACTATATGAGCAACCCCTGTTGAATCTTCAGGGATTGTCTTAAAACCAATTCCAAAGGCTTTATTTTCATCATCATTTGAAAGCACAAGGATTTGTGCTTTAGTTTTTTCGTGTATAAAATATAGTGCCTTAGAAGACACTTCATCAATCATTTCTTCTTTTAAAAGTTTATACATTATAGCCTCCTCTTTTTTTACATCTGGTATCCAAATGCGATAAACCTAAAAATTATATTGACATTTAATAGATGGTTTTTATTAAAGATATTATACACATTAAGTGCATAGTATGGCAAAAGAAATAATAGTTTACAGCAAATTGAATAAATAAATTTAATAAAGATAATGTTATTATTGATGTAGATAATTAAAGATTTAATGTAGGAGGATATTTATTATGCATATGATTGTAACTATATTACCAGTGGCTTTTATGATATTTATAGCGGTAGGAATCATATATGTTATAAATAAAATAATTAATAAGTAAAATATAGATTTTTAAAATAAGTTATAGGTAAAAACAAAGATTGATATAAGGCACTAATTTATTGACAAATTATCTCAGCAGATGATAAAATTGGGGTATAAAGAAGTTCCATGATGTGCAAACGATTCTAAAAGTTTAAATACACAGTTCTAACATCAAAGTAATTGTTTGTAAGATTTATGAAACTGCTTTAGATATTCGAAAATAGTTAGAGTAGTATACTGTCCGCTAATCGATAGTTTCGAAAACCGGGGTATCCTCTGAGAAGGCGATAGTCAAAATTTAGGAGGTCAGTATAAAATGAAAGAATATCAATTAAACGTTCCGACACCACGCTCTTTTTCTTATGTAAAACGTAATATCCCAGATGTTACAATTGAACAACGTGAGCGTGCATTAAAGGCAACTCACTACAATGAATTTGCATTCCCGGCAGGTATGCTTACTGTAGATATGTTGTCTGATTCCGGTACAACAGCTATGACGGATCAACAATGGTCATCATTGTTCTTAGGGGATGAAGCTTACGGAAGGAACAAGGGGTACTATGTACTTTTAGATGCAATGCGTGATTGTTTTGAACGTGGAGATGATCAAAAGCGAATTATAGACTTGGTTAGAACAGATTGCCAAGATATAGAAAAAATGATGGACGAAATGTACTTATGTGAATATGAAGGAACTCTTTTCAATGGTGGCGCAGCTCAACTTGAACGTCCAAATGCATTCATTATGCCACAAGGCCGTGCAGCGGAATCTATTTTATTTGAAATAGTTCGTAAAATATTAGCAGAACGTGAACCGGGTAAGGTATTCACAATTCCTTCAAATGGACACTTTGACACTACTGAAGGAAATATTAAACAAATGGGTTCAATTCCACGTAATCTATATAATAAAGAATTGTTATACGAAGTTCCTGAAAACGGACGTTATGAAAAGAATCCTTTCAAAGGTGATATGGATGTTGAAAAACTTCAACAACTTATAGATGCAGTTGGAATTGAAAACATTCCAATGATTTACACTACAGTTACAAATAATACTATCTGTGGGCAAGCTGTTTCTATGAAGAGTATAAGAGAAACTTCTGAACTTGCTCATAAATATGAAATTCCATTTATGCTTGATGCTGCGAGATGGGCAGAAAACTGCTATTTTATAAAGATGAATGAAGACGGATATGCAGATAAATCAATTGCTGAAATAGCTAAAGAAATGTTCTCTTATTGTGACGGTTTCACCGCTTCGCTTAAGAAAGACGGACATTCTAACATGGGCGGCATCTTAGCTTTCCGCGACAAGGGATATTTCTGGAAGAAATTCTCAGATTTCAACGAAGATGGAACAGTTAAGACAGATGTAGGTATATTATTAAAAGTTAAACAAATTTCTTCTTATGGTAATGATTCTTATGGAGGAATGTCAGGACGTGACATAATGGCTCTTGCAGCAGGCTTGTATGAATGTCTAAACGTTAACTATCTTGAAGAACGTATTGAGCAATGTAACTATCTTGCAGAAGGTTTATTTAACGCTGGAGTAAAGGGTGTTGTAATTCCTGCAGGTGGACACGGAGTTTATATCAATATGGATGAATTCTTTGATGGAAAGAGAGGGCATGAAACATTTGCCGGAGAAGGTTTTAGTTTAGAACTTATTCGTCGTTATGGTATAAGAGTTTCTGAACTTGGAGATTATTCTATGGAATATGACCTAAAGACTCCTGAACAACAAGCTGAAGTTGCAAACGTAGTGAGATTTGCAATTAACAGAAGTGTTTACTCTAAAGAACATTTAGATTATGTAATAGCTGCTGTTAAGGCGCTTTATGAAGACCGTGAATCAATTCCAAACATGAGAATTACAAAAGGGCACACTCTTCCAATGCGTCACTTCCATGCATTCTTGGAACCATATCCAAACGAAGAAAAATAAGTTAATAATTAAATAAACCAACCTAAAATCTCATCCCTTCTGTAATGGAGAGGATGAGATTTTAATAAAATAAATAATTGTGGAGGCACAATATGTCAGAAAAAAATGGTGGGAAACGAGACGGATTTAGCAGTAAGTGGGGATTTATTTTAGCCTGTATAGGCTCAGCTGTAGGTATGGGAAATATTTGGAGATTTCCTGTTTTAGTTTCGGCATGGGGAGGAATGACATTTTTAATTCCGTACTTTATATTTGTAATTTTAATAGGCAGTACAGGGGTTATAGAAGAGTTTGCACTTGGTCGTGCTGCAGGAGCTGGCCCGGTGGGAGCTTTTGGCATGTGTACAGAGCAAAAAGGTAATAGAAAGTTGGGAGAAACTTTAGGGTTAATTCCTGTAGTGGGTTCTCTTGCTCTTGCGATAGGTTACACATGCGTAATGGGTTGGATTTTTAAATATGCTTGGATGTCAATAGACGGTTCATTGTACGCAATGGGTAATGACATGGATGTAATAGGTTCTACATTTGGTAAAACTGCTTCAGCAGGTGGAGCCAATACATGGATTGTTATAGCAATAGTTGTAAGTTTAATAATAATGTCAATGGGTATTGCAGGTGGTATAGAAAAGGCGAATAAGATAATGATGCCGGTTCTATTCATATTATTTGTATTTTTAGCTGTATACATAGCACTACAACCAGGAGCATCAAATGGTTATAACTATATATTCACTGTAAATTCAGAAGGATTAAAAGACCCTAAGCTTTGGATTTTTGCTTTTGGACAAGCTTTCTTTTCTCTATCAGTAGCGGGAAGTGGCTCGGTTATATATGGTTCATATTTGAGTAAGAGTGAAAATTTAATAGATTCTGCAAAACAGGTTGCATTCTTCGATACTTTAGCCGCAATGCTCGCTGCAATAGTTATTATTCCGGCAATGGCAGTTGGTGGTGCTGAGCTATCAGAAGGCGGTCCGGGACTTATGTTTATTTACTTAGTAAATGTAATAAATGGAATGGTTGGCGGAAGAATTATAGGAGTTGTATTTTACCTCTGTATATTATTTGCAGGCGTTAGCTCGATAATCAATTTATATGAAACACCGGTTGCAGTTTTACAAGAAAAATTTAATATGAACAGATTAACTGCAGTTATAATAATTCATATTATCGGATGTGCTGTAGCTATATTTATACAAGCTATAGTTTCTCAATGGATGGATATTGTTTCAATCTACATTTGTCCGTTAGGAGCACTTTTAGCAGGTATAATGTTCTTCTGGATAGCAAATAGAGAATTTGCAGAGGAAGCGGTAAATTTAGGAGCGCCTCACAAAATTGGAGGATGGTTTTATCCTGCAGGAAAGTATTTATATTGTGCATTAGCTCTTATTGCCCTAATAGCAGGTGCAATCTTTGGAGGAATCGGCTGATATATATTACAAGTCCCCTTTTTTAAAGGGGATTTTTTAGTTTAAAGTGAAGAAAATTATGAGCTTGTATTTTACTAAAGCACTTTAAAAAGATATAATGATAAGAGAGGTGTTTTATGAAGAAGATTTTGATTTTATTTTGTTTTATATTGATGCTAAGTACACCGGTGTTTGCTCAAGAAATATCTGCTGTTTTGGAACAACCGGCAGTGGCAAAGGCGGTAGTTGGGGATAATTTAAATTATAAATTGAATATAAGTATTCCAAAAGAAGGTGTAAAGTATAAATCTTTTGCTGTTACTCTACTAATGGATGAAAAGTTATCAGTTACCGGGACGGCTTTAGAGGGTGTTGTTAAGAATGATAAGATTGTGTTGAAGAGTACAGAAGTTAAAGGAAAACAAAATATAGTTTCACTTTCAGTGAACGATATGAAGGCGCTAGGGGGAGTAAATAACTTTTCAGTTGCGATATCAACTAAAGTTAGAACAGGAGCACAAGAAGGAGATTTTAACAATTCTGTAGTGCTTAGTTCAATAAAAGATGACGGAAAAGAAAGTTCAAGTCAAAAAGATTTGACTTCTAATACTGTTGTAACGAATTCTAAGACACAGTTAAAAGTCAATGAATTAAAGACTCAAGACGAAATTTTAACAGGGACAACTCAGCCAAGAGCTAAAGTAAGTGTTTTTGATGGAAATATAGAAATTGAAAATGTCACTGCAAATGACAAGGGAGAATTTGAAATAAAGATTCCTAAACAAGAACTGGGAAAGAAATTAAAAGTCATTTCAGTATATAAATTGAATGGAAAAGTTACAACAGATTCTGAAAATATAATTGTTTCCGATTCAGAAGGGAAGAAGGCAACTGTAGCTATCGATACAAAAGTTTTAGAAGATTATGTTGAGATGGCAATGAATATTTCTACAAACAGAGCAAGTAATGAAGATAGAGCGAGAATAGAAGCGGCAGTTGCAAATGCTAAATATGTATTAGTAATGTCAGATAGAAAAAATTCTGATTTAGAAGACGCACTTACTAAAGTGAAAAATGCAGTTAAGTATTTAAGAGTTCCATATATGAATGGATATTGGGACAAGACTTTTAAACCTAAAAAAGAGATGACAAGAGCAGAAGTTGCTCAAGTATTGGCAAGAGTTTACTTGAAGAAAGAACCTTCTGGGAACTACACTAATTTTAGTGATGTAAAACAAAGTGCATGGTATGCAGATGCAATTGGGTTTATGGAAGAAAAGGGCTTTATGAAAGGCTACTATGACGGAAGTTTTAAACCTGAAAAATCTATAACAAGAGCAGAGTTTGCAGCAGTTATAGCTAAATTAAAAGATGAAAGTGTAGAGGAAAGTGCATCTTATGAAGATGTAAAATCAGATAGTTGGGCAAGGGAAGCAATAAGCTATGTTAGCTCTAAAGGGTATATGACAGGCAGAAGTTCTACTATATTTGCAGCGGATTATCCTATTACAAGAGCTGAGTGTGCAAAAGTATTGAACAAGATTTTAGGCAGAATTCCGAATAAAGAATTTATGGATACTTATTCAAAAAATCCATTTAAAGATGTTGATAAAAATGACTGGGCATATTATGAAATATTAGAAATAACAGGATATTAATAAAATCTTAATTATAACTTAAGAGTAGAAATTAAAAATATCGTGTATAATTATAAATATGAAGGATGAAAAAAATATAGAAACTGACAAACCACATGGAATTCTTGAAAGAAGAGGTTTGTTAGAAGAAAATAATAAAAAATTAAATAGAATTTATCATATTGCTACAGTGATAACTATGTTATTAATGCTTTGGGGGTTTTATAAGGGATATAGACTTGGAATTTTCACATCTCAAGAAAAGTTAGATAGCTTTATAGTAAATCTTGGAGTATGGGGTCCGTTATTTTTTGTAGTGCTTCAAATTATACAAGTGGTTATTCCCGTAATACCGGGAGGAATAACCTCAATAGCAGGAGTTTTTATATTTGGGCCTTTGAAGGGAACTATTTATAATTATGTTGGGATTGTAACAGGAAGTTATATCAATTATTTTTTGGCAAGGAAATATGGCATAGTATTTGTTGAAAAATTAATTGGTAAGAAAAAATTGCAAAGATATACAAAATGGATTCACAAGGGAAATAAATTTGATAGGTTTTTTGCAATAGCTATTGCGTTGCCGGTGGCACCTGATGACATACTCTGCTTGTTTGCAGGGCTTGTGAATATGAAATTGTCAAAATTCACATGGATAATCTTATTCTTAAAACCTTGGTCATTAATCGCCTATACATTAGGTGGAGATGTTTTGATTAAGAAAATATTATTAAACTGGTAAGAGAGGGCAGCCTCTCTTATTTTTATGTAAAAGTTTTATGAAATAAAGAAATTTAAATAATTAGGTTAAAAATCTTTACAAAGGGTATAAATTTGTCAGAATAAGTTATATACAATTTGAGGAGGAAATATAATGAAATTAACAGAAACAGTAAAAGCCGGAGATTGGAAAAACGAAAAGCACGTACCTGTACTTCACGTTGAAAGTGTAAACGGAGAATTAAAAATACACGCACAAGTAGGAGAAGAAATTGAACATCCAAATACTTTAGAACATCATATTGGATGGATTAAAGTATTCTTCCAACCTGAAGGATTTGCAGCTCCAGTTGAAGTAGGTTCTTATAATTTCTCTGCACACGGAGAAGGAGAACTTCTTTCTAAACCTGAAGTTCACGCAGTTGTTAAGACTGATAAAAAAGGAACTGTATATGCATTAAGTTATTGCAATATTCACGGCCTTTGGGAAAGCGCTGAAGAAGTTAAATAGGAATAGATTTAGAGATGAGTTAAGCTCATCTCTTTTTTACGCATGACGGGCATGTTCTAATGCTGAGGTGAAATTCCCTAAGGAGCGTAGTTGTCGACGAATCTTATAGCTACTTGCAAGTTTCGCATGGCGACATGTGGGAGAGAAAGCAATAGCGAAATCGTGGCTTGACGGACAGAAACAGGATAC
>NZ_JAXDSS010000118.1:0-5530 GCF_034090345.1 Peptoniphilus sp.
GAGTCCCCGAAGGCCCACCATTATATTTTTTAAATATAATAACCCAAACCATTTTGCCCAGATAGCTCAGTCGGTAGAGCAGAGGACTGAAAATCCTCGTGTCGCTGGTTCGATTCCGGCTCTGGGCACCAAAGGATACAATACTTAGTATTGTATCCTTTTTTGTATTTAAAATAAAAAAAGATATAATACTAATACATAGAAGATAGGAGGAGTTATTTATGGGAAAGACTTTATTATTTAAAAATGTAGAAAAAATAGTTACGTGTAATAATAAAGATGAGGTTTTTGAAGATTTTGATATCTTTGTAGAAGATGGTATTATCAAAGCTATTGAGAAGAACATTGAGTTGAAAGCAGATGAAACTATAGACGCAAGTGATTTAATAATTTATCCCGGTTTAATAAATACGCATCATCATCTTTACCAAATATTGACAAGAAATTTACCGCAAGTACAAAACTTAGAGTTGTTTGATTGGTTGAAAGTTCTTTATGAGATATGGAAGAATTTAACAGGAGATTCAATATATTATAGTTCTCTTACGGGATTAGCAGAACTGGCAAAATATGGGTGCACAACAGTTTTTGACCATCATTACGTATTTCCTGAAAGTAGCTTTGATTTTATAGAAAGACAATTTGAAGCTGCAGAAAAATTAGGGGTTCGGATGGTAGTTTCGAGAGGTAGTATGAATCTTAGTAAGAAAGATGGAGGATTGCCACCGGATTCAGTTGTTCAGAATATAGATTCTATACTTAAAGATTCTGAAAGAATAGTAAATAAATTTAATGATAAGAATAAATATTCTATGAGACAGGTTGTTTTAGCACCATGTTCGCCATTTAGCGTAACAGCTGATTTGATGATAGAATCTGCAAAGTTGGCAAGGGATTTAGGGGTTAGATTACATACTCATCTTGCAGAAACAAAGGACGAAGAAAGATTTACATTGGCGAAAAGAGGTGTCAGACCCCTAGAATATATGGAACAACTTGGGTGGATAGGAGATGACGTTTGGTTTGCTCATGGAATTCATTTTAATGATGAAGAACTTGAAATTTTAGCTAAGACCAAAACTGGAGTGGCACATTGCCCATGTTCAAATATGAAATTGTCTTCAGGTGTAGCACGTATTCCTGAGATGTTGAAGTTGGGAGTTCCCTTGGGGTTAGCTGTTGATGGAAGTGCGAGTAATGATGGATCAAGTATGCTAGAAGAAATGAGAGTAGCTTATCTATTACATAGATTGACCTATCATGAAAAAGCGCCTACAGGATATGATATTTTAAAAATGGCAACTAGAGGAAGTGCTGAGTTGCTTGGCAGAAAAGATATAGGATATTTAGAAACTGGAATGGCAGCAGACTTCTTTGCAATAGATAGAAATAGAATAGAATTGGCAGGAGCAACTTTTGATGTCAAGAATATGCTGGGAACGGTAGGTTTAAAAGGAGCTGTAGATTATACAGTAGTAAATGGAAAGCTAGTAGTAGAAAAAGGAGAATTGTTGGGGATAGATGAAAGAAAGTTGTCTGAAGCAGTCTATAGAGAATCTAAAAGAATGCAAAGTTGATTTTATTTAGCAAGATTAAAGAACAACGTTATTAAAAGTCATAACGCACTGTAATTAGTGAAAAGTTATGACTTTTTTATATTAATTTATAATTAGATGACTTAAAATTGCAATAAAAACTGTTGCTATACTATTTCCTAAAATAATGGTAGGAATTGTAGTTTTAAGACGCAAGTCCATCAAAGATGCAATTAAACTTGCAGACCATACACCTGTACCAGGCAATGGAATAGCTGTAAATATAAACAGAGCAAATAATTCATATCTTTTTATTTTAACCCAATTATCATCAGCTTTTTTTTCTAATCTATCTATATAATTTAAAAATAAATTTTTTCTTTTCAACCATGTAAAAATAGGACGTATAAATTTTATCAAAAATGGCATGGGTATTATTGAGCCACAAAAGGTAATTATAAGGACTTCAATATGATGAATTCCAAGTCCAACTCCTATCGGTATAGCACCTCTGACTTCAATAAAGGGTAGCATTGATATAAGGAATACGGCTAATTCTTTAGGCATGTTTTCAGTTAATAAGTAAACTATAGTTCTCAAAAAATCACCTTGAAATATAATACCATATAAACATTAGAACAGTAAAAAAACAATTATATAAAAAACAAACATAATATTAGAGTCATATTAAAAAGTGAAGGGTATTATATAAATATAATTAATATAAGATATATCATATTAATAATTTATCTGGGTAAATCGAAAGATAAAAAAAGGAGAAGAGAAAGAAGATGATTTTATTAAACCCGGTTGTACTATCCGTAATAGTATTAGCAGGACTTTGTCTTGTCAAAATCCCTGTATTTTTTTCACTTATAATTGCAGCTATAGTTGCTGGTGTTACTTCTGGAATACCAATTGATGAAACCATGAAGCTTTTAGTTGGAGGAATGGGAGCTAATTCAGATACAGCACTTAGCTACATTTTGTTGGGAGCTTTGGCTTATTGTATAAATAAAAGTGGCGCAGCAGAAGTTATGGCTAGACAAATTGGAAAGTTGATAAGAGGCAATAAATTTATTTTAGCTATAATTGTAATGTTATTTGCAGTAGTTGCCGAAACATTTATACCAATTCACATAGCATTTATACCGATATTAATACCACCGCTATTAGGGCTTATGAATAAAATGAAAGTAGACAGAAGAATGCTTTCAATAAGTTTTGGATTTGGATTAAAAGCTCCATATATTACACTTCCAATAGCATATGGTGCAATATTCCATGAATTGATAATCACATCATTTAAGAAAGCAGGTCTTTCAATAAATGGAAGTATGGTAATTTCAACTAACTGGATAATAGCATTAATAATGGCCATAGGGGTTACTATAGGAGTTATAATCTTTTCAAGAGATAGAGAGTACAAAACAATTTCCGGAGTAGTTGCTGGAGAAAGCGAAGTTAAAGGAGAGGTAAAAACTGATAAAAATCATTGGCTTATATTAATAGCCGGTGTAATAACAGTTGCTGTACAAATATTGACCAAGTCATTACCTTTAGGGGCACTTTGTGGACTTATATTTATAGTGTTGACAGGTGTTATAAAATTTAATGATATTCAAGATATGCTGGATGGTGGAATTCACATGATGGGATTTATCGCATTTGTAATGCTGTTGGCAGCAGGATATGCAAATGTAATTACAAATTCTGGAGCGATAGATAGAATAGTTGAATCAGCGGCAGGAGTTTTAGGCGGTTCAAAACTTATTTCTTCATATGTGATGATTTTACTTGGTCTGTTAGTGACCTTGGGAATAGGAACTTCATTTGGTACAGTTCCAATTATTTCAGCAATATACGTTCCGTTGGCAATGAAGCTAGGATTTTCACCAAGTGCAACAATATTGTTGGTCACAATAGCGGCTGTTTGTGGCGATGCAGGCTCTCCGGCATCTGATACAACACTGGGACCTACAGCGGGGCTTGGAGTAGATAAACAACATGACCACATAAGGGACACTTGTATACCGCAAATTATATTTATTGGATTGCCATTAATAGTGGTTGGAGGTTTTATAACTCAATTCCTATAGTAATGAAAGAATATAATAAATTTTAAAAGATAAGAATTCATAAAAATCCCTTCTTACAAAATGTTAAGCAAGAAGGGAAAAAGAATTCTTATTTTTTTATGAACATATTTGGCGCCACATAGTGTTTATCTGCACCACCAACTGTTGAATTTTGTCCTATTCTGGTGTAAGGGGCAATGAATTTTCCGTTGTAAATGAACATTCCTAAAACAGCAGTAAATCCACTGACTTTAATTTCTCCAGAATCATCAAATTCTAAGAAAGGTAGCGGTTCCATATCATAATATTTTTGATAAATATAGTCAGAAACCAAAGCTTCATCTAAAAGTTTTGACCATTCTTCTTTAGAAAATCCTCTTCCGGCATAAACTCCATGACTTGCATAATCATCAACAGGTTTTACTATATATTGGTCTTTATTTTCCAATACTTCTTCATAAACTCTTTCGTCAAAATAATCTGTAAAAGGAATATGCTCCTCTATAAATTTATTTTCATAATCAGTCAAAATATTTTGAGTAAGCGGGTCAAGTAGGATTTTGAAAATTAATTTAGTGTGCATAATCTGACTTCTAAAAGAACCAATTAACATAAAAGCATTATCTAGATAGGCTTTAGTGAAGTCTTTCATTTCAGAATAGTGTTTCATATATTCAACAGTTACTGCACGTCTGTAAACCATGTCAATTTTAAAATCATCGCAAACCAAATTTCCATCGACATACTTTAAATCTCTTATATCAAATATTTCGCAGTTGTATCCGGATTCCATAAAGAGTTGACGGAACTTTTTAAACTCATAAGTAGCACCTATATCTAAGAAGTCCACAATAGCTATATTAGGCTTTCTGTGATGAACTGACTCATATATTTTCGTGGATTCCTCAATCCAAGGATGAAACATATCGACGCACTCAATATCATATTTTTTTCTAAACTCTTTCATGGCCAAAGTTTCAATTAATAGATCTCCAACTGTATTGTCTTTATTCATTGCGCTTGAGCCATCTGTATTGAACTCAATAAATTTGAATTTATCCATACCGTTGTAAAAGACATCGTATCTTGCAATCGGAACTGTTATGTCATACCCTGGGTCATGTAAAATCAATTCTTCAAGCTCTTTAGAAAATCCAAAAAGTTTTCTGTACTCAGGATTTTTCAAATATTCATGAGTAACTTTTTGAGTTATATCCATTAGAGTTTTACAAAGTTGTGTGAAATTTTTCCTATCTTCTTGGTCATAAAAAAGACCTTGATAAGTAACAGGTACAGGCTTCTCTTTGTATATTGCGTTTGAATGTGCAACATCATCGAGAAGTTTTAAATAGTCCTTGTAATATTTTTCCGGTTCTTTTTTTATTAAAGAAATATATTCTTCTGCATATTTTATATTAAACATTTTTATCAACCCTATTATATTCTATTGCACTCCTAAGACCTTCAGATTCAAATATATCTTCAAAAACATCTTTAGGAGATTTTCCGCTGTTTATAATTTCTTTTATAGGAGATAAGAAATGACTTTCATCTCCTAGTGCTGAATAAGCCAAATTGTATAAATTTTCTAGATGCCCTAAAATTGTAATTCCCTTGTACTTGGCTTTTAGGCCGTGTAAAAGAGTTTCAGATTTGGCATCCATAACTTCACTATAAGACGTGCCTTCAAACATCTTTTCTAAAGCATTTAAACTATCTTTAGAGTAGAAAAGTCCTTTTATAAGAGCAACTATCGCAAAATTTGTAGGATAGTTTACTCCATCCATCATTCTAAACTCAAGATAAGTTTTTAATCTAACATCAGGAAATACTATTGAAATGGCATGGAAGATTTCATCATCAGAATCATTTTCAGGGTCGAATAATTCCTTGAAAGGCTTTTTATTGACGCTTATA
>NZ_JAXDSS010000074.1:0-11161 GCF_034090345.1 Peptoniphilus sp.
TGGAAGAACTGCAGTTTTTGAAATCTTAATATTAACAGATGAGGTGAAAGAAGCAATAGTAAAAGAAGTATCATTAAGAGAATTTAGAGAGTTATGCTCTAAAAATATGGTTTCTTTAAAAGATAGTTTGGAAACAATGGTAGATTGTGGTTTGACTTCTTTAGATGAAGTGTATAAAAATGTTGAATCAGTAGGTGATTTATGATTTACAAATATACGGCTTTAGATGGAGATAAAAGATTAACTAACCAAATTGAGGCTGCTAGCTTATCGGAATGTGAAGAAAAATTACTTTCAATGGGTTTGAGAATTATAAAAGTAGAGCCTGTATCTAAACTAAATTTAGATGATTTATTTTCAAAAAAATTTAAAAATGAAGATTTGTATATAATGTTTTATCAGTTATATATTTTGATAAATGCAAAACTCAATGTACCGGATTCAGTTTTGATTTTATCCAATAGCTACGAAAAACAAAAAGCTAAGCATTTAAAGAATGTTTACAAAAATATACTTGGAGGATTTACTTTAGCAGAATCTTTAAACAATGAAAAGGTTTGTCCGAAGTTTGCCGAAAATATGATAAAGATAGGCGAAGAATCTTCAAGTTTAAGTTTAATATTAAAAGAACTTTCTAATTATTATTTTGAGAAAGAGATATTTAAAAAGAAAATTTATTCGGCACTTACATATCCAATTATTCTATTTATCTCAACAGTAATAATAAGTAATTTTTTAGTTCTGTATATATTTCCTACATTTACTGAAATATTTTATAGTTCAGGAGTAGAACTGCCTATAGTAACCAGAATATTAATAAGTTTTTCAAACTTTTTTAGAACAAATTTTTTAATTATAAGCTCTTTATTAATTTTAGTCGGGATAACATTATTTACTTATTTCAAAACAGAATCTGGAAAGTTTAAATTTGAAAAATTTTTAATAAAATTTAAGCTTTATAGAGTAATTCAAACACATAATTTTATTTCTATGATGAGTTTTTTGTTAAATTCAAAAGTCATTATGTCAAGTGCATTAGAAATTACAAGAGATTCTATGAGTAATCTACATATGAAAAAAGAAATAGAAAAATCTATAGCAATGTTATATAGTGGAATTGATTTGTCTGAGTCATTAGAAGAATCTGTATTTTTTGATAGTATATCATTGTCTATATTAAAGGTGGGGGAGCAAGCTTCATCGGTAGATAAAGTTATAAAATCTCTAAAAGATTATTATGAGAAGAAATTAGAAATGGATTCAAAGAAGTTTTTGTCATTAATAGAGCCGATCATCATTCTTATTTTATCTATTTTTGTTGGATTTGTTGTATTGTCTATAGCAATTCCTATGTTCGATGTTGTCAACTATATTGGTTAGGAGGTAGTTATGAAGAATTTAAAAAAGAAAAAGGGGTTTACATTGGTTGAATTAGTAGTTGTAATAGCCATACTTTTGATTTTAGTGGCAATAGCTATTCCTAGATTTACTAAATCAAATCTATCTGCACAAGCAGCAGTACACAATTTAAACGTAAAAGAATTAAAAAATGCTGCAGTAATGTATTCGATTGAAAATCCGGAATCGACTGGAGCAATAACTCAAGAAAATTTGACGCCTTATTTTGAAGGCAAGTTTCCTAAACCGGTTAAAGCACTTAAGAAAGACTCATTTAGTGTTTCTATAGATAAAAATGGTAATGTTACAGTTACTCCCGGAGAAGTAAAAATAGAAGGAGACCAATTAGTCACAGTAGAAAAATGATAGTTATAATATTTATATTAGGAGCTATAGCAGGATCGGCTCTAGCTTGTTTCAATTATAGAAGGAATGACATAAAATCTTTTATATTTGGAAAATCTGAATGTGAAAGTTGTCATACAAGAATAAAGCCTTTGGAAAATATACCTATAGCTTCATTTATTTTATTAAAAGGAAAGTGCTCAAATTGCAATGAAAAAATTGATTTTATAAATTTTTTATATGAAATTATAACACCAATTTGTTTTATATTGGCGTACATTAAATATGGTTTAAGCTATAATTTTATAATATTATTATCGCAAATATTACTTTTATTAAGTATTTCATTTACTGATTTCAAAATGAAAGAAGTATATTCTGTAGATTTATGCATTTTATTTGGAATTAGTTTATTAAATTTGTTTGAAGGAGAAGCAATTGTTTCAATTTTAGTTTCTTGTGTAATAGGAGGAATATTTTATATATTTACTAGATTTTCGGTTATGGGAGAAGCTGATGTCATATTGGGATTTATAAGTGGTTTTTATGCAAAAACATATATGGATGGATTTCTAATCTTTAGAAATAGTTTTATACTTGCTGCAATATATGCTTTAATACTAACTTTTATTTACAAAAAAGATAGAAAATTTGAATTGGCATTTTGTCCGTTTATTTCTATGGCAATTTTTACGGTGATTTTATGAACAAAAACACAATTTTTTTATTTGAAGATTTAAAAATATTTATATTAAACAATTTTAGGGATGAGATAGTTTTGTATCCTCAATTGATAGAAAATGGAGAAATATTAGATACTAACTATGTATATTATTTGATGAAGAAAAAAATTGAAACTTTAAACATAAAAAATAAAGTTTTATTTTTAGTAAATTCATCTAAGTTTTTAAAATTTGATATAGATGTATCTAATATAAAAAAAGATGAGTATGAGTCGTATATATATTATGAGCTACAAAAATTAGTGCCTACAGATATGAGTGAATATGATTTTACATATGAATATGATGAAAATTTAGTAAACGTAAGGCTGGTAGCTAAATCTTTTTTAGATAAATATAAAGATTTAGCAAAAAATTTAAACTTAAAATTAGAAGGAGTATTCTACATAGATGATGTTTTAATTCAAAATAATTATATAAATTATTCGTTAAATAGAATAAAAGTTATTCAAAATGGTTTAAAAAAGGAAATGTTCTCAAATGAATTGGCAAAAAAATTTGAAATGTATGATTTAAGTGGTGAAGATATTTCAAATTTATATCTGAAAAAGTTTGTTGGAATAGATAGTGATATAGTAGAAAAACTTGATGAGTTATTACAAAATCTCAAATATGAAAGAATTAATTGGCTTGATAGATTTGCAAGTGAAAAACAATACGTATACTTTGGAGACTTGCCAATAGAGAGTTTATCAAAAAAATATATTTTTAAAAATTTAGAGATTGATGATATAAATTTAAAAAATAATTTTATAAAGAGTAAAAATAAAAATAGCGTGAATATATTTTTAATAATTGGAGCATTAATTTTATTAAATCTATGCATATTTATTTTATTAAATAATAGAGAAAATAAATTAAAAACGGAGTTTTCAAATTCTTTAAAAGAAATAGCTTTAGAAAAAGATAAAAACAATACATTAAAAGATGACAGAGAAAGAGATGAAAAAGGGATTGAAGGATACAATAAAAAGTTTGAATCATTAGTTGAGAATTTTGAAAATATAAGTAATACTGAAATATTTTTTGAGGAATATAAATTTTTAGAAAATAGAGTTACAATAAAAGGAGCTGCAAATTCTACAGCAGTTTTAGAAGATTTGCTAAAAAAACAAAAAAATATAAAGCTGATTTCAAGTTCTGTAAGAAATGGATACTTGTATTTTGAAATTGAAGTTGGATTGAGGGATTTAGATGAAGATAGGTAAGTTAACAGATGATGAATTAAAAGAGCATATATTTAAACATATTTCAAATTGTAGAGAAGAAGTTTTAAAAAAATCAGATATAGGGATAGATACAGCAGTTGTAGATTTAAAGGACGATTTAGTAGTTCTATCAATAGACCCAATTACCGGAACTAATTGTGGCATAGGTAAGCTATCTGTGAATATATCTTGTAATGATGTTGTGACAGAAGGGGCTACCCCAATAGGTATATTATTAAGTGTTCTTGCTCCGCCAAGTTGTGAACTAAAAGATTTAGAAGAAGTTATGATAGAAGCAAGTAATGAATGTAAAAAAATTAATATTGACATTATAGGGGGACATACAGAAATAACTGATGCTGTGAATAAGATAATAGTGACATCGGTTGTGGTTGGAAAGTTAAATAGAAATTCTGTGCTAAATAAAAAATTAGTTAAAAATGGAGATATAGTTTGTGTATCTAAGTATATAGCAATGGAAGGCACATATATAGTGACAAACGAAAAGAAGGGTTTATTAAATTTAACTGAAACGGAAATTAAAGAAATAGATGAGATGGGAGAAAGTATTTCTATCGTGAAAGAAGCAATGCTAGCAAAAGAAAATAATGTTAAATTTATGCATGACATAACAGAGGGTGGTGTATATGGTGCTCTTTGGGAAAGCAGTGAGTTCTTAAAGAAAAAATTTATTATTGAGAAAGAAAGAATTCCTTTAAAAAAAGTGAGTAAAAAAATTTGTAGTGAACTTTCTTTAGATCCATACAGGCTTATCTCAAGTGGTTCATTAATTATGGTTTTTGGTGAAAAGGATTTTGAAAATTTCAAAACAAAATGTGGGTATGAAAATATAAAAGTAACTAACATAGGATATGTCACTGATGGAAGTGGAGTAGAGATAATATCTAAAGTAAATAAGTTAATAGAAAATACAACAGTGGATGAGCTATACAAGATATTTTAAGTAACATTTGAAAAAGTTTTTGATAAGTGGTATAAATTATAGAGTAAGGGGGAATTATGAAATATAAACGAATTATATTATTTGTGTTTATTATTTCTATTTTTATACCGACAAATATTTATGCTAATAATGTACTTAATATAAAAATTGATAATAAAAATATGCAAGTAAATAAAGTTAATGTAAAAGTTGATGGAGAAATTTTAAAAGTTGATTATACGGCTTATACTATAGATGGCAGAACTTTTGTACCTATAAGAGAGCTTACAGAAAGCTTAGGAGCAAAAGTATCTTGGGATAATAAAACAAATAGTGCTACTATAGAAAATAAAAAGCAGTCTATAAAGATGAAGATTGATTCTGATGTAATTTATATAGACAATGTTAAAAATACAATTTCAAAAGATTCTATACCTAAATTTGCAACGTACTCAACTCCTAAATACGAGACAAAGACTATGGTACCACTAAGATTTTTATCAGAGACTTTTGGATATTCAGTTTTTTGGGATCAAGAATCTCAGACTGCAATAGTAACTACTAAAGAAGCTAAACTTATAAGTCAAGAAACGTCTGAATCTAAGACTAATGATAAAAAAGAGATTAAAGTTGATTCTAAAACAAGTGGTAAGGAAAATTCTCAAAAAAAAGCTGCTGCATTGACTATAAATGATACAAAAAATGGTATAATAGTTAAACCTAAAAAGACAGATGGCTTTAGGTCAGAAAATGAACTCAAACAAATGAAAGAACTTGACAAGGCAGAACAACTTGTAGAGCCTCAAAAAAAGAGAAATATTTCAAAGACTCTTAAGAAAAAAGGTAAAGTTACAATAGTTTTAGATGCAGGTCATGGCGGCAAGGATAGTGGCGGACTTAGTAAAGATGGGTACATGGAAAAAGTCCCTACTTTAAAAGTTGCTAAAAGATTATCTGAAAAATTAAAAGGTAAAGGCTATGAAGTAATAATGACTAGAGATAGTGATGTCTATATTGAACTTTTGGATAGAGCAGGGATTTCAAATGATTCGGAAGCAGAATTATTTTTATCAATTCATTTCAATTGTTCTGTAAATACAGAAGCTAGTGGAGTGGAAACTTTTTATGCTAGTGAAAAAACTGTTGGTATAAAATCTGTTGAGCAAAAACCTTTTGCTCAAGAAATACAAAAAGCTGTAATATCAGTTACAGGGGCAAAGAGCAGAGGTGCTAAAGATGGTTCGAGTTATTTAGTTTTAAATAAAACTAACACAGTAGCGGCTCTTGTTGAACTTGGATTTTTATCTAATTTAGAAGAGTTAGATAAAATTAAAGATGATGAATATATAGATAAATTAGTTGAAGGTGTTTATCAGGGAATAAATAACTATGTAGATAAGTATGTAGAATAAAGAGGTTTTTAACCAACATAAAATTATGGTTAGACCAAGAACTTAAAATTCTATTAAAAGAGGTCATCGACCTCTTTTCTTTTTGGAGGGAATATGAGAAAAGACAGAAATAATAATGAAATGAGAAATATAAAAATACAAAACAATTATTTAAATCATCCAGATGGCTCTGTTTTGATAGAATGTGGAAATACAAAAATTATATGTACAGCAATGATAGAAGATAAAGTACCTTTCTTTTTAAAAGGGAAAAATACTGGCTGGTTATCAAGTGAATATTCTATGCTGCCCGGCTCAACAGATACAAGAAAAGTTAGAGACTCTTCAAGAGGTAAAATTGACGGAAGAAGTCAAGAAATACAAAGATTAATCGGGAGAAGCTTAAGACAGGCTATAGACCTTTCAAAAATTGGTGAGAGAACAATATGGATTGATTGCGATGTAATATCTGCTGATGGGGGAACTAGAACAACTAGCATAAATGGGGCATATGTTGCATTAAAATTAGCAGTGGATAAATATATTGAAAAGGGAATTTTTAAGGAAGACCCAATTATAAGTAAAATTGCAGCTTTGTCTGTAGGGGTAGTCAATGGAGAAAATCTAGTAGATTTGTGCTATAAAGAAGATTCGAAAGCTGATGTAGATTTAAACTTAGTAATAAATGATAGATTTGAATTTGTTGAAATTCAAGGTACGGCAGAAGGTATCCCTTTTTCTTTAGATAGATTAAATCAATTATTGGATTTATCAAAGGAATCTTTCAATAAAATATTTGAGATTCAAGAAAAAGCAACCAAGAAAGCAAAAAAAATAGTTTTATCGACAGACAATGCACATAAAGTTGAAGAGATAAACAAAATTCTAGAAGGACTAGATATTCAGATATTAACTAAATCCGAAATTTTAAAATCAAATTTAGAAGTTGAAGAAAACTCCGATACATTGCAAGGTAATGCACATTTAAAAGCTGTAGAAATGAAAAAATATACGAATTATGCAGTTATAGCAGATGATACAGGACTTTTTGTAGATGAGTTAAATGGAGAACCCGGAGTAAAATCAGCGAGGTATAATGAAAAATTTGACCATAATGATACAGAAAATAGAAAACTACTTCTTAAGAATTTAGAAAAAACCAGTAATAGAAAAGCTAAATTTAAAACAGTCATAGCTTATATTGGTGAAAATAATGAAGAAATCTTTTTTGAAGGAATATGTAAGGGAGATATAACTAAATCAGAAAAAGGTTATGCAGGATTTGGATATGACAGTATATTTATTCCAAAAGGATATGATAAAACTTTTGCAGAACTTGGAACTGAAGAAAAAAATAAAATAAGTCATAGGTCAAATGCATTGAAAAAGTTTAGACAATTTATAGAAGATGAAATAAGTAAATAAAGTGGTTCAAGTATAGATTTTCTGTTTGGGATATAAAAAATATTAACTATAAAAATTAATTTTACCTGCTAAAACCATTGAAGCAATAACAATATAGAATACAATAAAATAAGAATCGCCACTATGAAATGTCTTATTTTAGACATTTCATAGTGGTAGAATTTTAAAAATCTAAAATTACTATAAAAATAGCCTCTTGTATAGCATAGATAATAGATAAAGATCAAAATCACATATGCTCTTATATTAGTGTGCTCAAAAATATAGATAAAAAAATTATTAATCGAAAAAGCAGAAATTATTTTTAAATAGACAGAAACATCTCCAGAGATTTTAAACTTTAGGTAAGTTCTACGATAAATCTGTACACAATTTTTGAAAAAAAGATAGGTTTTGGAAATAATTCAAATAAAAAACATTTGACATACTTATTAAATTTTGTTAATATATTGTTATCGGTTTTGGTGGATATGGCCTAGTTGGTTAGGGCGCGAGTTTGTGGCACTTGAGATCGTGGGTTCGAATCCCACTATCCACCCCATAAAATTTAAAACAGTATAAAATGTTTTGAGATGGCTTATTTAGGCCATTATTTTTTTGCAAAAATTAAAGTTTATTTATATATCTTTTTATATAGTATATTTTTGAATACTAAAATTTTTAGAGAATAAAATATGTTTAAAATTAGGATTCTATAGTTTAAAGAGTTTTAATTTTAAACAGAAATAGAATCTTGTAGCGATTCAAAAGTTTTTTCTCCAATACCTGGAACATTCATAATGTCCTCAATTTTTTTAAACTGATTTTTTTCACGATATTTTATAATACTCTGAGCTGTTTTTTCACCAACATTTGGTAATTTAGTTAAATCTTCTTTAGAAGCTGTGTTTATATTTATCTTTCCAAGGTTGCTGTTGCTTGAACTTGATTCTTCCACTTCACCTATATGCGGAATATAAATTCTGTCTTCATCAGATAACTTTTTAGCTAAATTAATATTATTTATATCTGCATCATCAAACATTCCACCGCAAGCGTTAACTGCGTCAATAACTCTTGATTCTGGAAGGAGTTTTACAAGACCTGGACTTTTAACACGGCCTGCAACGTGTACATAAATTTCTTTATTAGGTATTTCTTCTGGCATAGGTTCAGATTCTTCATCAGAAATTTCGTCAGAATTATCTATTAAAAGATTTGGTTGATATTTAAATTCTGAATTCACATCAACATATATTTTAGCTGCGAACATTGCTACAACGACAAGCACAACAATTAAAATTTTATTTTTTTTAAAGTTCATTTCAACACCTATAGGTTAAGTGCAATTTCCATCATCTTTGTAAAAGAGTTTTGTCTTTCTTCAGCAGTTGTCTCTTCGTGAGTAATTAATGAGTCGGAAACTGTTAGAATTGTAAGAGCTTTTTTACCTAAGTTAGCAGCTATTGCATAAAGTGCGTAGGATTCCATCTCAACTGCCAAAACGTTCATTGATTGCCATTTTTTCCAAGCATCTATATCGTCTTGGTAGAATACATCTGATGAAAGTACATTTCCAACGTGAGTTGTAATTCCTAAATTTTTAGCATTGTTGTAAGCTGATAGTAGTAAATCAAAATCTGCTATAGCACTAAAAGTTCCAGGGAGTTTGTAATTTTCTTGGAAGGCAGAATTTGTACAAGCTCCTTGCGCAAGAATTATATCGTACAAGTTTAGGTCTTTTGAATAAGCTCCACAAGAACCAACTCTAACAATGTTCTCAACACCATAAAATTTATATAACTCATAAGCATATATACCGATAGATGGAATTCCCATTCCACTACCCATGACAGAAATTTTATTTCCATTGTATTCTCCAGTGTATCCAAACATATTTCGTACATCACTAACTAGAGATACGTTTTCCAAATAGTTTTCAGCTATGAATTTTGCTCTTAAAGGGTCTCCGGGCATCAGTACAGTTTTTGCAAATGCATTTTCTTTTGCATTTATATGTGGTGTCATAAAATCATCTCCTTAAGTGTATTTTATAATATTAAAGTAGTAGAGGCAATATGATATAATCAATAAGAGGTGATTTAATGACATTCGAAAAAAAATTGGCAAAATATGCAAAGTTAATAATAAATATGGGAATAAAAGTTAAAGAAGGGGACATGGTTTCAATTTCCGGAGAAGTTGTTAATTATGAATTTTTAAGATATATAGCCGAAGAAGCTTATGCTGCTGGAGCAAAGGATGTAAAAATTCAATATAATGATCAAAAATTTACAAAGCTAAAATATCAAAAGTCTCCTTTAGAAGTTTTGACAACTGTACCGGATTATGTAATAGATGAGCAATTGTATTTATTGGACAACAAGGCTAAGTATGTAAAAGTCATAGGCACTGATCCAAATGGGTTAAAGGGAGTTGATTCTGATAAACTACAAAAAACTATTTTGGCAAGATCAAAAGCTTTAAAAGAAGTAAATAAGAGGATGATGAATAGCGAAACTTCTTGGATTGTAGTTGGGGCACCAACTGTTGAATGGGCTAAGTCTGTATATCCTGAATTGAGTGATGATGAAGCTGTTGAAAAATTGTGGGATGCTATTTTCAAAACTGCAAGGGTTGATTTGGAAGAACCTGAAAAAGCTTGGGAAGAGCATATTAATAATTTAAAAAAGTGGTCGAACTTTTTAAATGAAAATGAGTTTGAGATGCTACATTTTAAATCTAAAAAAGGTACTGATTTAAAAGTTAAACTTCCAAAGGGATATATTTTCGCAGGGGCAAGTGAATATGCTAAAACAGGTGAAGAATTTGTAGCTAATATACCTACAGAAGAAGTTTTTTCGCTACCTCATAGAGAAGGTGTTGATGGAATAGTTTATTCTACAAAACCCTTAAATTATAATGGAAACTTAATTGATGAATTTTATTTAAAATTTGAAAATGGAAAAGTAATAGATTTTGACGCTAAAGAGGGATACGAAACTTTGAAGAATCTTTTGGAAACTGATGAGGGAGCTTCAAGAATTGGTGAAGTTGCACTTGTTCCTTATGATTCTCCAATTTCAAATTCAGGAATATTGTTCTTTGAAACTCTATATGATGAAAATGCAGCATGCCATTTAGCTCTTGGGAAAGCTTATCCAACGAGCATAAAGAATGGAGACATAATGAGTGATGAGGAATTGATAAATGCGGGGGCAAATGATTCTCTAGTGCACGTGGATTTCATGATAGGAGATGCGACTACTGAGATAACAGCTTATAAAGGAGATAAATCAGTTCAAATCTTCAAGGATGGAAATTTTGTCATATAGTGAATAGAGAGCTTAGATAGTATTTTGATAAAGACAATATATTCTCCCAAAGTGGTGTTTTATAATATAGCAAATGAATTTGTGATGGGCTTGCAATCTTTGAAAGATTTGTGAGCCCGTTATTTTTATTTAACACATAAAAAACAAGTTCGTCATCTGAATATTTTCCGTCCTTAACTTCAATAGTGAGTTTGAAATTATTTTTTGAAACTTTTATAAAATGGTAGAAAGAATTTATTTCTAAATCTTTTTCAAAACTAGTTTGTCCTAAGATAGTTAAAAAATTGTTTTTAAAATCTAGTGTTTCAATTCTAAAATCATAATTTTGAATTTTGAAGTTTATATTATCTTCTATTTGTTCGACTATATTTAGGGATTTTTCAAGATAGATTAA
>NZ_JAXDSS010000122.1:0-3169 GCF_034090345.1 Peptoniphilus sp.
GTCTATTCCCCTGCGATAAACTCCCGCTGCAAAGCCGCCAAAATCTCCTATTACTCCTCCGCCAAATGCTATTAAAACATCATTTGCATTTATATCTTTTTGAGCCATAAACTCTAAAAACTTCTGCAATTCTTCAAATGATTTGGAATTTTCTCCGGGTTTTAATACATATTTTATAAGGTTGTATTTTGATAGAGATTCAAACAGTTTTCTGCCATACAACTTGTCTACATTTTCATCAGTTAGCACTATATACTTACAGTCTTCTCTCTTAGGTAAAATCTCTCTAAGTTTTAAACGAATACCCTTTTCTATTAGAATTTCATATTCACTTGAAGTGGATACTTTAATCTTTTGCAACTCAAATCCTCCAACTGCTATTCCTTAATCTTCATTCAAAACTTCTCTGAGTTTAAAGACCATTTTCGCCGTTCTGTCAAATTCATCAGGTCTTAACGATTGAGCCCCATCACATAGTGCATTTTCAGGGTCGTTGTGGACTTCAATTATAAGTCCATCTGCTCCTGCTCCAACAGCCCCAAGAGAAAGCGGCCTTACCATTCTCGCCATTCCCGCCGCATGAGATGGGTCAATTATAATTGGCAAATGTGTCTTTTCATGAAGCGCCGGCACGGAAGATATATCCAATGTATTTCTTGTAAATGTCTCAAATGTTCTTATGCCACGCTCACAAAGTATGACTTTTTGATTTCCACCGCTTAATATATACTCTGCCGCTGATAACAATTCATTATATGTTGCAGAAAGCCCTCTCTTTAAAAGAATTGGTTTATCAATTTTCCCAAGTTCTTTTAAGAGTTCAAAATTTTGCATATTTCTTGCACCAACTTGTAGAATGTCTACATCTTCATAATGTTCGATAAGATTTATATTCATTATTTCAGAAACTATCGGCAATCCCGTTTCAGCCTTTGCCTTTGACAAAATTTTAAGTCCGTCCATTCCTATTCCTTGAAAATCATACGGGGATGTACGAGGTTTAAAAGCTCCGCCTCTTAGTACATTTGCCCCTGATTTTTTAACGCTCTTTGCAATTTCAATAACCTGCTCTTCCGACTCGACTGAGCAAGGTCCTGCTATCAATACGAAGTTCCCTCCGCCTATTTTAGTTCCGTTGTCAAGAGTTATTACAGTGTCTTGTGGTTTGTACTGTCTGCTTGATTTCTTTGCATTTTCTTGCTTTCTAAATACTTCGTCAACACAATCCATCTTTAAAATTTCGCTCAAGTCAACTTTTTCAGTATTGCCAATTATCTCAACTAATTGTATTGCATTTCCCTTAGAACATTCTACAGATAAACCTCTTTTTTCTATTCTATCTATTAATTCTTTTAATTGGTTTTCCTGCACATTAGTTCTCAATTTTATAATCATATATTTCCCCCAAACCGACCAAATTTTATCTAAATCAATTTATAATTATAAATGCTCCGCGTGGAGCATTTTTTATATTCTGATCTAAAAATCTAAATTTTGTTTCGATTATTCAATTTCTCTCGTTAGAATTTATGTTGTCACTCTTAATTTTATACATATTCGACTTTAAATAGTCTAATCTTCAAATTATTTTGCATAGCTATTATAATTCAACAACTCAAATTAATCTAACTGATATAACTCAGCCCTAATAAATTTTATATTAATTTGAAAACCCTGTCGAAAAAAGAGTTATATTTTGTATTGTTATCTTTAATTTGCTTTATTTCATCCGGATTATCACTTATAAGCCCTGTAACTAATGTATTTAGATAGTATTCTATTCTGCTCTTTTCATTAACAGTCCATATATAAAGCTCTTTCTTATTTAAGATAGCTTGTAAAACCAATATTTCTCTATATGAAAAATCTTCTATTACCCAAAAATCTACGCCATCATCAGAAAATTGTCCAAATTGTATTGGAATTACATATCCAACTTTCATTTGAGGGGCAAGTTTTTTTATTTTCTGCATCAAATCTAAATTAAGAGACATATACTTATATTCTTTGTCTATGCCCAGCCTTTTCATCTCCTCAACTATCAATTCAGCATAGTTATTCGGCTCATATCCATGTGGTTTTAATTCAACTAATAGTTTTATATTTAGTTCTTTTGCCTTTTGTACATATTCTTCAAATGTCGGAATCTTTGTGGTGAATGAATCTTGAGTTATATTGAGTTGTTTGATTTCATCTAAATTCATATCCCACACATTCTTGTTTAAATTAGACAATCTCTTTAAGTTATAATCATGCATGACAATAAATTTTTTATCTTTTGTAAGCATTAAATCCATCTCAGAAAAATCTGCTCCTGTTTCCGCTGCGCCTTCTAACGCTTCTATGGAATTTTCAACACCTTTTTTGGCAAATCCTCTGTGCGCTACAATTTCTATTTTGGAATTTGGCTGTAATATATAGATTTGCATTCCATTATAAAGTACTCCTGAAATAAAAATTGTCATACTCAAAATAATTACCAACTTTTTATTTTTAAAGATGCTCTTTTTATTTTTTATATTCTCAATAGATTTATATTCTCTATACTCTATTAGTTCCAAAAGTATGAGTACTATCCCAAGTTTTGTAAGCGTTACAAATAAAATATTTACAGTCTTAATAATGGTAAGTACTACAGCTTCTATCCATAGTGAATCTGTAAATGTGGTTGCTATACTGAGGAATTTTAATAAAAAATATATCAATACGG
Organism: Peptoniphilus sp.; assembly: GCF_034090345.1. Taxonomy (GTDB): domain Bacteria; phylum Bacillota; class Clostridia; order Tissierellales; family Peptoniphilaceae; genus Peptoniphilus. The sequence continues at coordinate 2,711 of NZ_JAXDSS010000122.1, forward strand.
CACTTGAAAAATATATCACAATTTCAAACAATGATAATTTTAATATCATCTTCTTTCCATATTTTTTGGTAAGTTCTAAACTCTCTCTTATATTTTTAAAAAAACTTTGATTTTTTATAACCGCCAAAACCAATATATAAATCAATCTAAAGTTTATATAAACTAGAGCCAAAATAAATACAGATATAAAAAACGCTCCAAAATCTGTTTTAAATAATTCATCTGTAATAAATTGAGGAATATATATGCCTTTTGTCAACGATATACTAAATCCAATTTCTGCCAATGGAATTATTAAAATAATGTATATAAAAAATAAAATAGCATCTAGTAAAGAGCTGTTGGATATTCTATTTTTAAAGTTTAAAAATTCTCTTTTAAATTCAAAATTACTTCCCGACAACTGATTAGTACATAATTTAATTATCAAATATAGTTCAAAATATGCCGCTATTGAAA
>NZ_JAXDSS010000013.1:0-2431 GCF_034090345.1 Peptoniphilus sp.
GTTCTGATGATACACACAAATATATATATGGTTTCAGAAGAACTGATAAACTTTAAAATATTTTATGGTGCGCTATCAAGATGCGCAGTGCCACTATTTATGATGGCGAGCGGAGCTTTGCTATATAGAAGAAAACCAACTCCCAAAAAGACATTTAAGATGGTGCTTAAACTGGTATTTTTAATAATATTCTTTAACTTTGTATATAGATATTGGGACGGTTGGTGGATGAATGACACCAGTATGGAAAATCTTATGAAGTTTAATGAAAAATTTCATTTGTATTATCTCTACATTGCAGTTGTGCTTTTTATATCAGCGCCGGTAGTTTATAGATTGGTTTCAAATATGACTAGGAATGAATATAGATTTGCAATATTTTTATTTTTCCTAGGTTCAATAGTCGTGCCACATTTAAAAACTTTAAATCTAATTAAAAATCCATTCATTTTGACATACAGTTTGTCAATGAGTTACTCAACCATAGGTTATGCAATGATAGGACACTATATTTTTAAATACAAAGAAGATATACCAAGAGGTTTTTCAATATTTGGAGCATTTGCAATCTGGTATATGATTGATATTTTGATGAAAAATCCTACGGATGCAAATTTTGTAACATACTTTGAAATGGTAAATCCACTTAGCTTTATATATGCAGTCAGCGTATTTTTATTTGTGGTTAAGTCAAAGACAGATACAGAATTGAGTTTGCTGTCAAATTCAACACTTTTTATATACACAACACATATATTAGTGCTTGAATATTTTCTAAAAGTTGGATTAATACCTGAAGCATTTAAAGATTTTAAAGTAATGTATCCAATTATAATGAGTTTAATGATTATAGTACTAGAACTTATACCATATAGCATTTATAATATAGTTAAGAAAAAGATAAAATAGGAGGAAAAATGATTTTAGTTGTTGATTTTGGAGGACAGTATAACCAACTTATAGCAAGAAGAATAAGAGATCTTAATGTGTACTGTGAAGTAGTTCCATATAGCAAGGCTTTAGAAGCTATAAAAGAAAAGAAGCCGAGCGGAATAGTTTTTACAGGGGGGCCTAATTCAGTTTATGAAGAAGGAGCACCAAGCATAGACAAAGAAATCTTTGAACTTGGAATCCCAGTATTGGGACTTTGCTATGGTATGCAACTTATGAGCCATGTACTTGGAGGACAAGTAAAAGCTTCAACTGAAAGAGAGTTTGGAAAAACTGTTTTAAATATATCTGATAACAAAATATTCGATGGCATAAAACAAGACTCTACAGTATGGATGAGCCACGTTGATAAAGTTGTTGAATTACCGGAAGGATTTAAGACAATCGCTAAAACAGATAACACAGAAAATGCTGCAATAGCAAGCGATGAAAAGAAACTATATGGCTTTCAATTCCACCCGGAAGTTAATCACTCAGAATTTGGAACAGAAATGTTAAAAAACTTCATTGTAAATATTGTTGGTGAAGAACAAGACTGGACAATGGCAAATTATAAGACAACACTTATTTCTTCCATAAGAGAAAAAGTAGGAGATGGCAAAGTTTTATTAGCTCTATCAGGTGGAGTAGATTCATCAGTTGCAGCAGCACTACTTTCAGAAGCAGTTGGAGAAAACTTGACCTGTATCTTAGTTGACCATGGTCTGATGAGAAAGAACGAAGCTTTAGAAGTTGAAGAAGCTTTTAAAGACTCAGGAATGAACTTTATAAGAGTTGATGCTGAAGAGAGATTTTTGAAGAGACTTAAAGGAGTTACAGATCCGGAAGACAAGAGAAAGGCAATTGGAGAAGAATTTATCAGAGTATTTGAAGATGAAGGAAAGAAAATCGGCTCAGTAGATTTCTTAGCTCAAGGAACAATTTATCCGGACATAATAGAATCAGGACTTGGAGATGCGGCAGTGATAAAGAGCCACCACAATGTAGGCGGACTTCCATCAGTTGTAGACTTTAAAGACATAGTAGAACCGCTTAGAATGTTGTTTAAAGATGAAGTTAGACAACTTGGTAGAGAACTTGGACTTAAAGACTATTTAGTAAATAGACAACCATTCCCAGGACCGGGACTTGGAATAAGAGTAATTGGAGAAGTAACCAAAGAAAAATTAGATTTACTAAGAGATGCAGATGCAATCTTTAGAGAAGAAATTGCAAAAGCAGGACTTGACTCTGATATAAACCAATACTTTGCAGTTCTTACGAATAACAGAACGGTAGGAGTTATGGGAGATTTTAGAACATACGACTACACACTTGCTCTAAGAGCAGTTAAGACTACAGACTTCATGACAGCAGATTGGTCGAGAATTCCATACGAAGTTTTAGATAAAGTTTCAGTTAGAATAGTAAATGAAGTAAAACACATAAATAGAATTGTGTATGATATAACAAGTAAACCACCAGCAACTATTGAGTGGGA
>NZ_JAXDSS010000018.1:0-6332 GCF_034090345.1 Peptoniphilus sp.
AATACGACTGCCAATTGTAATATGTACTTTGAAGTAAATTTGATACCCAGTTGAGTAGAATTTTTTTCTTTATAGAATAAACCGATTAACATACCAACTAAGATTGCAAATACTGCACCACCTATAAGTGGATATTTTCCACCTAAAAAAGTACAAACGAGCGCTATTATAAAACACAAAAAAATACCGGGAAATTTCTTCATTTTTCCAACTCCTATCTTAAATAAATTCAAATTTATTATACAAAGAATACTATTAAAAATAAAATTATAATATGTTATACTTGCATAAGAAAAATTTATTGAAGGTATATAGGTGCACAATGATAGATTATAAAATGAACACGTTTATGGTAGTTTGTAAGACTTTGAATTTTACTCAAGCTTCAAAAGAATTAAATATAACACAACCTGCTGTTTCAAATCATATAAAGGCCATCGAAGAAGAATACGGAATTGATTTATTTAAGTTTCAAGGGAAGAAAGTAAGTTTAACAGAAGAAGGAAGATTACTATTGAATTTAATTAGCTCTATGACCAATGATATAGAACATTTTAAAGACTATTTAAGTCACAATAGAAGTAAGATTAGACTTAACTTTGGAACAACACTTTCTATTGGAGAATATGTAATGTCTCCGATACTTACGAAAATAATTTCAAAAGAGTCTGAGTTGTCACTTAGAATGGCAGTCGAAAACACTCAGAAACTTTTAGAATTGTTGGACACTGGCAAAATAGATTTTGCAATAATAGAAGGATATTTTAAAATAAATTCATATCAGAGTAAGGTATTTAAAAAAGATAGATTAATTCCAGTATGCTCTAAAAATTATATGGATAAGGATAATGTTAAGGTTAAGGAAATATTTGATAATCGGCTTTTTGTAAGAGAAGAAGGTTCGGGAACAAGAGAGGTATTAGATAGAACCCTTAGAGGAATGAACTACTCAATAGATGATTTTAAAAAAATATCAGAAATTGGAAACTTGAATACAATTAAAACATTAGTTGAAAATGGTTTGGGCGTTTCGTTTTTATATGAATCTGTAGTAGAAAAAGAAATAAAAAATGGAAGTTTGAGAGAAATACTTTTAACAGATTTTCAAGCAGAACATGACTTTACATTTTTATGGAAAGAGGGAAGTTTTTATTCTGATTATTACGAAAATTTATTTGAAATATTAAAAGGAGAATAGCAAAACCTATATAAACTATTTTAAAATTAGATAGTCCATAAGTTAATACTAAATTATAAAATAAGTTAATATTTGGATGATTGAAGAATATTATATAATTATACATAATTTTTTATATGGAGGAGTGAAATATTTGGAAATTAGATATATAAATGAATATGACAATAAAATGGAAATCAGTGAAATATATGAAAAAAGTTGGAGATATGCATATAAAGATATAATCCCTCAAGAATTTCTTGATTCAATTGAAAAAGGTAAATGGATACCAATATTAGATTTTACTGATTGGAGAACTGTTGTATGTATTGAAAATGGTAAATATATTGGAACTATTAGTTTTTCTAAGTCAAGATTTCAAGAGTATTTCTCTTATGGGGAAATTATTTCTTTTTATATACTTCCGGAATATATAGGGAAAGGCTATGGAAATAAAATATTAAAGTATGTAATCAAAGAGTTATACGGGCTAGGATATAGTCAATTATTACTTTGGGTTTTAGAGGATAATTATTTGGCAAAAAAATTTTATAAAAAAAATGGGTTTATAGAAACAGACAACTATATGGTTGATAATATTGGAGGAAAAGAATTAAAAGAAGTTATGTTTATTTATAAAAATGAAGATATGCTAGGTAATTATAAATAATACGATAAGAATGTACAAATTGAGCATATGTATAGTATAGCCACCCCAGGTTGGACAGTTGAAAAAGATGAAATCAAGGCTTTTACTTAAATAGAAAAAGTGCGTACCATTTTTAAAATTTTGATTTTTTTAAAATTTATTTCATCATTTTTGTAGTTTGTTAGGTAATAATAGATATGTAACAAAAAATAAAAAAATAGGAAGCCATCTGATAATATAAATTTAAGTAAAAACAAAATATCAGAAAGAAGGCTTCCTATGAAAACCAGTATAACAGAAGAAATGAGATTTCGTCAAAAAGTAGTAGAATATGCAATAAAACACAAAAATAATGCAGAAGCTGCAAGAAGATACAAAACTAGCATACAACAAGTACAAAGATGGCTAAAAAAATATGATGGGAGCGTAGAATCATTAGCAAATAAATCAAGACGACATAGCCATCCTAATCAGCATTCTAGGATTGTCAAACATATGTGACAATCCTAGAAGCGGGAAATAATTCCAGGATAAAATGTATTGTTTAATTTAAACTTTTAAGTTATAATGAAGTAATACGAAGTGTATCTTGAGAGCTATAACTGTGTTGAAAAGAATAAGTTTTTAGATCGCTGCGTAGGCAGTGGTTTTTTTATGGAGGAAATATGTATTCAGTTGCAATTGATGGACCTAGTGGAAGCGGTAAGAGCACAATAGCAAAATTATTGGCTGATAAACTCAATATAACTTATGTGGACACAGGGGCCATGTATAGAGCTATAGCATTATATTCAAAGGAAACGGGGTTTGAACCAGATGAATTTTTATATGATATAGAGATAGATTATCGTGATAATAAAGTATTTTTAAATGGAGAAGATGTATCTGATAAAATTCGTTCAGAGGAAATTTCTAAGCTTGCATCGAATATATCTAAAGATTTAAAAGTGAGAGAGTATTTAGTTCAAAAACAAAGAGAAATATCTAAAAAACGTTCTGTAGTGATGGAAGGAAGAGATATAGGGACAGTAGTGTTACCTGATGCAAAATATAAATTTTACCTAGATGCAGGAGTTGATATCAGAGCTAAAAGAAGATATAAGCAACTCTTGGAAAAAGGTGAAGACGTTGAATTTACTAAAGTTTTAAATGATTTAAAAGATAGGGATTTTAATGATATCAACAGAGAAAACTCACCTTTATATATGGCTGAAGGAGCTATTTTTATAGATAGTGCAGATTTAACTTTAGAAGAAACATTGGAAAAGATGTTTAATAATGTAAGAGGTTAAAATGCTATACAGAATTGTTAGAGTAATATTATGGCTATATTTTAAAGTAGTTTATAGATTTGAAATCGTAAATATAGAAAATTTACCAAATGAAGGTCCTTATATGATATGCTCCAATCATAAATCAAATTGGGACCCAATATTTATATCAGGTGCTATAAAAGAACCGATACATTGGATGGCTAAAAAAGAATTGTTTAAAAATCGTATTGTTGGAAATGTTATTTCGAAGTTTTATGCTTTTCCAGTGGATAGAGGGGCATCTGATATATCTGCTGTGAAAAAGGCTTTAAGAATTTTGAAAAACAAAGAAATTCTTGGAGTTTTTCCAGAGGGGACTAGAGTTAAAAAAATAGATTTAAATATGGTCAAATCAGGAGTTACAGTAATTGCTCACAAATCCAAATCTTTAATAGTTCCAGTGTATATTGAGGGTTCTTACGTTCCTTTTACTAAGATGAAATTATACATTAGAAAACCTATTGATTTTTCTTATCTATCTAAACCAACACAATTGGAATATAAAGAGTATACAGTAGATTTACTAAAATCTATTTATTATGGGGTTGATATTTATAGAGATAATAGTGGCAAATAATGCCGGATTTTGTGGTGGAGTAAAAAGAGCTGTAGACTTAGCATTTAAAAATGCAGACAATGGCGTTTATAGTTATGGTGAACTTGTTCACAATCCAGTTGTGACTAAAGAACTTTCAGATAAGGGTGTTGTAAACATAAATGATACCAATGTAAAAAATTCTAAAGTAATTATAAGGAGCCATGGAGTAAAGAAAAAAGTTTTAGATGAATTGAGGAACAATGGCAATAAAATTATAGATTGTGTTTGCCCGAAAGTCGCTAACATATATTCTATAGTAAGAGAACATTACGAATTGGGATATCAAATAGTTATATTTGGAGATGAAATGCATCCAGAAGTCATAGGTATAAATTCTTATGCGAATGATAGTGCTGTAATAATAGGTCAAGATTTATCTTTAGATAAAGTTAAAGATAATAAAACTATTTTAGTTTCTCAAACAACAAATATTCCTGAAAAATTTGAAATATTATCAAATTCTTTAAAAAATATTTTAAATAATGAGATTATAGTTTATAATACTATATGTAATGCTACGCGCTTAAGACAGAACAGTACAGAAGAATTGGCAAAAAAGGTAGACGCTATGATTGTACTGGGTGGAAAGAATAGCTCAAATACTAAAAAATTGTATGAAGTTGCGAAAAAGCATTGTAAAAACGTATATTTATTAGAGTCGATTAAGGACCTAAAATATAATATAAAAAATTTTGTAAAAATAGGTATTACCGCAGGTGCATCCACACCTCGTTCGGTAATCGAGGAGGCTGTTAGTAGTATGGAAAATTTTGACAACAATGAAATGATGGAGGCAATAGAAAACTCTTTTAAGAAAATAAAAAGAGGAGAAGTTGTAGAAGGAGAAGTTCTATTCGTTAACGATACTGAAGTAATGGTAAACATTGGTTACAGATCAGACGGAATTATTTCAAGAGATGAACTTTCAAATAATCCTGATGTAAAACCGTCAGATTTATTTAAGCCTGGTGACATGATCAATGTATTCATCATGAAAATGGATGATGGAGATGGCAATGTAGTACTTTCTTATAAGAGAGTAGAAAGCCTAAAAGTATGGGATGAGGTTGAAGAATTATTCAATTCACATGAAAGAGTTACAGTAACAGTTAAATCTGTAGTTAAAGGTGGACTAACAGCTGACCTTAATGGATTAAATGCTTTTATTCCAGCTTCACATGCATCAGTTAGATTCCAAAGAGATCTTTCTAAATATGTTGGAAAAGAAATGACTTGTGAAATTATAGACTTTGACAAGTTCAAGAGAAAAATAGTTCTTTCTAGAAAAAATGTAGAATCGGAAGAACTTGAAAAAAACAAACAAGAAGTTTACTCAGCTCTTAAAGTAGGAGATATTGTAGAAGGTACGGTTCAAAGACTTACTAACTTCGGAGCTTTTGTAGATGTTGGAGGAGTAGACGGACTTATCCATATTTCTGAACTTTCTTGGAACAGAGTTAAACACCCATCAGATGTAGTTGAACCAGGACAAAAAGTTGAAGTTGAAGTATTAAACTTAGATGAAGACAAAAATAGAATTGCTCTTGGATTAAAGCAAACAACTAAAAAACCTTGGGATGTATTCACTGAATCTGTAAAAGTAGGAGATGTTGTAGAAGGTAAGGTAGTAAATATCCTTGAATTCGGAGCTTTTGTAAGATTGGAATCAGGAGTAGATGGACTTCTTCACGTTTCTCAAATTTCTAAAGAACACATCGAAAAACCATCAGATAAACTTTCTATTGGTGAAGCAGTAACTGCAAAAGTTACAGATATAGATGAAGAAAATAAAAAAATATCATTATCTATGAAAGCTTTAATTGAAGATGAAGAGCCAGAAGTAGTTGAAGAAGTAAAAGACGAAGTAAACGTTGAGCCTAAGGAAGAGTTTGTTAAAGAAAAACCTAAGGCTAGAGCGCCAAAACAACCTAAGGCACCAAAAGAAGTAAAAGAATATGAAGAGCAACCTAATGATTCAAATATAAATACAGCATTAGGAGATCTTCTTGGCGGTTTAAAACTTGAAGACTAATAAAAGTTAATTTTCTATAAACAAATGAGTCTAGTAAATACTAGGCTCTTTTTAGGCTCTATGTCAAATATTGGGGAGGCTCATTAATATGAGTCTCTCTTATTATGTAAAAATCAACACATAGCAGCTAAAATAAATCCTAAACCAAAATAAACCAAAAACCACTAAAAATAAGCATAGCAAACAAAACTCCTAGGAGTTTTCAAAAATTTCCGTATTTTTTTACCAACTATTTACAAGAAAGCATAATTCGCTTTCTAAATAAATTAAAATTTTTCATACCAAAACAATTTCTCTTTAAAGTCTTTATCTTTGTATGTGTCCCTTCAAGAGGACCATTAGACCAAGGATAATCAAAAGAACTACATATCTCATCAAACCAATTATTAAAAGCAGTAATACAAGAACTAAATTCCTTTAAAGACTTTTCAGCCCTCTTTTTAGTAGGTTGAATAAGAACATATTGATAGAACAACTCTTTTAACCCATACGCTAATTTTAAATCCCTACTTAACTCAAGCATTAGACAAACCTCATTAGCCTCATCAGAAGTAAGCCTAGAA
>NZ_JAXDSS010000076.1:0-2302 GCF_034090345.1 Peptoniphilus sp.
CAAATGTAATTACCAATTCAGGAGCTATTGATAGAATAGTTGAATCAGCAGCAGGAGTTTTAGGAGGTTCAAAACTTATTTCTTCATATGTAATGATTTTACTTGGGCTGTTAGTAACATTGGGTATAGGAACTTCATTTGGTACAGTGCCAATTATTTCAGCGATATACGTTCCATTGGCAATGAAGTTAGGATTTTCACCGAGTGCAACAATATTGTTGGTAACAATAGCGGCTGTTTGTGGAGATGCAGGGTCTCCGGCGTCTGATACAACACTGGGACCTACAGCAGGTCTTGGAGTAGATAAACAACATGATCACATAAGAGACACGTGTATACCACAGATCATATTTATAGGAATACCATTAATAGTAGTTGGAGGTTTTATAACTCAATTCCTATAATAAAATAGAAATTTTATAATAGCTTTTATAAGATAAGAATTCATAAAAAAACCTTCTTACAAAATTTTAAGTAAGAAGGGAAATGAATTCTTATTTTTTTATGAACATATTTGGTGCCACATAATGTTTATCTGAACCACCAACTGTCGAGTTTTGTCCTATCCTGGTGTAAGGGGCGATGAATTTACCATTATAAATGAACATTCCTAAAACAGCAGTAAATCCGCTCACTTTAATTTCTCCGGAGTCATCAAATTCTAAGAAAGGTAGTGGTTCCATCTCATAATATTTTTGATAAATATAGTCAGAAATCAAAGCTTCATCTAAAAGTTTTGACCATTCTTCTTTAGAAAAGCCTCTTCCGGCGTAGACACCGTGGCTTGCGTAATCATCGACAGGCTTTATAATGTATTCATCTTTTTTGTTTAAAACTTCTTCATAGACATCTTGGCTAAAATAATCTGTAAAAGGAATATGCTCATCTAAAAATTTATTTTCATAATCAGTCAAAATATTTTGAGTGAGCGGGTCAAGTAGAATTTTGAAAATTAATTTAGTGTGCATAATCTGACTTCTAAAAGAGCCAATTAACATAAACGCATTGTCCATGTAGGCTTTAGTAAAGTCTTGCATTTCAGAATAGTGTTTCATATATTCAACAGTTACTGCACGCCTGTAAACCATGTCGATTTCAAAATTATCACAAACCAATTTTCCATCAACATACTTTAAATCTCTGATATCAAATATTTCACAATTGTATCCAGATTCTATAAAGAGTTGACGGAACTTTTTAAATTCATAAGTAGCACCTATGTCTAAAAAGTCAACAATAGCTATGTTAGGTTTTCTATGATGAGCTGACTCATATATTTTTGTGGATTCTTCAATCCAAGGATGAAACATATCAATGCACTCAACATCATATTTTTTTCTAAACTCTTTCATGGCCAAAGTTTCAATTAACAAATCTCCGACAGTATTGTCTTTATTCATTGCACTTGAGCCATCGGTATTGAACTCAATAAATTTGAATTTATCCATACCGTTGTAGAATACATCGTATCTTGCAATAGGAACTGTTATGTCATATCCTGGGTCGTGTAAAATCAATTCCTCAAGCTCTTTAGAAAATCCAAAAAGTTTTCTGTACTCAGGATTTTTTAAATATTCATGAGTAACTTTTTGAGTTATATCCATTAGAGTTTTGCAAAGCTGTGTGAAATTGTCCTTATCTTCTTGGTCATAAAAAAGGCCTTGATAAGTAACTGGTACGGGCTTCTCTTTGTATATTGCGTTTGAGTGCGCAACATCATCAAGAAGTTTTAAATAGTCTTGGTAATATTTTTTTGAATCTTTTTTAACTAAAGAAATATATTCTTCTGCATATTTTATATTAAACATTTTTATCAACCCTATTATATTCTATTGCACTCCTAAGACCTTCGGATTCAAATATACTTTCAAAAACGTCTTTAGGAGATTTTCCACTATCTATGATTTTTTTTATAGGAGATAAGAAGTGAGCTTCATCTCCAAGTGCTGAATAAGCCAAATCATATAGCTTTTCAAGATGTTCTAAAATTGTAATTTCCTTGTACTTAGCTTTTAGACCATGTAAAAGAGTTTCAGATTTAGTTTCCATAACTTCACTATAAGTCGTGCCTTCAAACATCTTTTCCAAAGCATTTAAACTATCTTCAGAGTAGAAAAGTCCTTTTATAAGAGAAACTATCGCAAAATTTGTAGGATAGTTCACTCCATCCATCATTCTAAACTCAAGATAAGTTTTTAATCTAACATCAGGAAATACTATTGAAATGGCATGGAAGATTTCATCATCAGAATCATTTTCAGGGTCGAATAATTCCTTGAAAGGCTTTTTATTGACGCTTATA
>NZ_JAXDSS010000001.1:0-2718 GCF_034090345.1 Peptoniphilus sp.
GAAAACCTAGACTACGAATACGGAGAAAAACCACTATCACTAAACACTAGAAATGGTTCAAGTAAGAAAACCGTCAAATCATCTTATGGAGATATAGAACTAGCTATACCAAGAGATAGAGAAGGCTCCTTTGAACCACAATTTCTTAAAAAATACGAAAAAGACATATCAAACATAGAAAATCAAATAATATCTATGTATGCCAAAGAAATACCTTCACCTAATAATGTCTACAACTCGTAACCTCGGTTGACATTATTGGCTGGGGCAGACCCTGATAACAAGAGACATATCAAGTCCTGTCAAAGAAGTATAATAGAATAAGATAGAAGATTTACATAAAGAGGGAAATTCAGCGTAGTAAAAAATAAATGAAAACTGAAATTTATTATTAAGGAAATTCTAAAGTAAATTTATTGTATAAAATAAACAGATAATAGATTAGTTGGTATTGATAATAATGAGTTAAATTGATATTCTATAATAAAAATGTATGGAGGTTAAGTATGCAAAAATTTAAGAGAACAACTGTGAAAAGGATTTTAAACAAAACTATAATGTCTTTAGTGGTTTTAGGTTCTTTTTTTCTAGGCAATTATACGGTATATGCACAGCCTATAAATCAAATAGATACTTATAAAGTTAAGTATATCTTAAGAGATACTAATGAAGATTTACTAGGTTATGAGAGTTTTAAAATGGGCATCAGGGGAGAAAAAGTAGTTGAAAAAGCAATATATTTTGGAGGGTATAAAGCTTTAGAAGCTGAAAAAGTAGTTGAAATTTCTGAGGACACTAAAGACGTTGTGTTTGAATACGAAAAAGAAGACAAGCGCATTGGTACATATCAAGTAAAGTATATTGATTCATATTCAAAGAAAAGTTTATATGACTATGAAATAAAAAAAATGGGAATAATAGGAGATGTTTTGGAAGAAAAAGCACTGGATTTTAAGGGATATATACTAGAATCTGAACCTATACAAAATTTAAAGTTGACAGAGGAAGATGAACAAATAATTGTTTTTAGATACAAAAAGACTAGAGATACAATGGAATTGGAAGAATATTTAAAGGAACCAATTGATTTTGAAAATAAGGTATCTAATAAAGGAATTGATGAAGATTTTAGTAATGATTTTGATGGGGCGGTAGAGTATGTAACAAAAGCTATCTATGAGCATCAAAATTTTGCAAAATTTTATGGGGCAAAAGGTCAATGCCAAAAAGTTGTAGATAGATTGACAGACTTAACTATTCAAGGGGTTAATGTTAAATTTGTAACTAATTTTACAGCGAGAGAAAAGCCTACATCACAAGAAGGTGTATATGAATGTGTAATAGGGTTTATGTATGGAGAAGACCTTGAAACAACAAAATTAGTTGAAGAAAGGATATCAGAAATTGTTAATGAACTAAATAAAAAAATTACAGAATACACAACAGATGTAGAAAAAGTTAAATTAATATATGAATACGTAATTGATAATGTTAGTTTTTATACCGGTCATGTTCCTGGACAACTCCATAGAAATAAAAATAGAAGAGATGTACATTTTTCGCCAGCGGCAGTGTTTGACGGAGAAAGTGTTTGTTTAGGTTATGCTATGTTATTTGGCAGAATATCAGAAAGAATGGGCATTGATTCAAGGTTGGTTGTAGGAATATCTAAACCAATGTTAACTCAAAAAGTAGATTCATATCTTGATAATATGAAAAATAGGGAAGATGAAATGGGAATCAAAGCATTTAAAGGAAGAGTGAACCATGCTTGGAATCAAGTAAAAATTAATGGCAAATGGTATCATGTCGATCCATCGCATGATGACTACCAAGCTCAAATTTCACACAAACCTTATAGTTATTTTTATTTTTTAAGATCGGATGAATTCCTAAATAGAATTGATTTTAAAAATGGGTGGACGTATTTAAAATTATGGAATAAGGAATGCGCTATGCCTTCGTATTCAGATTATCCGGGTTCAAAGTTGTTTAGCAGAGAGGTTTGAAATTTTAATATTACTGTATTATTAATATGTCAAGTAAATTACTTATAGACAACTTGTAAAAATTAAAAACCTAAATTGCAATATCAAATTGAACTATTTTCCCAACAGTATCCATTAACCCTAATTTATTTAGTTCTTCTACAAAAACTTCTATAGGCGTTCGGTAATTTAGGATTTTTCTTGGTAAATTATTCATCCAGTTCATTATTTTTAAATAGTGATTTTCATTGTAGTCTAATAGGGATTTTCCTTTTGGAAGGAATCTTCTTATTAGGCTATTATGTTTTTCGTTACTTCCTCTTTCTTGTGGGTTATTTGGATGGCAATAATATACATCTCTAACTAAGCTATTTTCTAGTTTTGTTAAGTTAGCAAACTCTAATCCATTATCACTTGTTATGCTTTTGAATATTGCTGTGGAGTTTTCTAGTTTTGATAGTAATTTTTCTAAGCTTTCATTAACTGATGATGAATTTTTTGTTGCAATTTTTAGTATTATTTCCATCCTTGTTTTTCTTTCTGTTATAGTAATTAAAGCTGGTTCTTCTTTATTTTTCTTTGGAACAATTGTATCTATTTCCCAATTGCCAAAGCTTGATCTGTTTTCTATTTCTAAAGGTCTTTCTTCTATGCTTTTTCCGAGTTTTATTTTACTTTTTCTAATTCTTTTAGTAGATGTTTTTCTTCTTAATTTCAGGGGTAAGTCTAT
>NZ_JAXDSS010000019.1:0-16847 GCF_034090345.1 Peptoniphilus sp.
ATTTATCGACTTAACTGTCTTAAAATTCATAGATTGAGGATTTATACTTATTCTATCAACATCATGATTTGATAACATTTCAATCATTTCATCAGTGAGTGTTTCAACCCTTCCAGCCTCTACTGTAAATTCTATTGTATCTCCAAAGCTATATTTTAGAGTTTCAATAATAGTATTTAAGTTTTTAACACCTATTGAAGTCGGTGTTCCTCCACCTATATAAATACTACTTGGATTTTTATTCAAATATTTAGATTCGAATTCTATTTCTTCGATAAGTTTATTTACATAATCTTCAACCATACTAGATTTACTATTTAATGTATGATATGAGCAATAAGTGCATTTACTAGGACAAAATGGTATGTGAACATATACACTATAATTATCTATATTTTCACTTATTATATCCTTTTGAATATTTAAAATTTCATAAGCTAAATTAATCTTTTCATCTGATATAGAATATTCTTTCTTTAAATAATTCCTAACATCGTCTTCATCCATATCCTTAAGAAGATTATAGATTAATTTTAAAGGGCGTATTCCGTGAAGAACTCCCCATTTAGGAACTTCTAATTGATTTTCTTTGAGTTGATTAATTAACTCTAACTTTAAATATCTTTGTAAATTTGTTGATTTTTTTATAGGAATTACAAAATTATATTTGTCACTATTTATTTTTAATAACTCATCTTCTATTTTTACACACATAAAATTTTCCCTCTCGTATGAGGGAAATATTATTCTTAAAAATTCATAAATTTCATGCACTAAACCTTGGTTCTCTATTTCTATTTTTATCATAGTCTTTGCAAAAATGGATTATAGATTTTTTCAAAACCTAATTGAGTTTCTTGCCCATGCCCTGGTAGAACTAAAATATCGTCATTCAAATTAGTTAGTTTTTTCAATGAGCTCATTAGAGTGTCGTAATCTCCTCCCGGTAAATCCGTTCTACCTATTGAACCATAGAACAATGTATCTCCTGAAATTAATATATCATCTATTAATAGGCAAACTCCGCCTGGTGTATGCCCAGGAGTTTCCAAAACTCTTATATCTCCTCCGGAAAAATTGATAATATCTCCTTCAGAATAATAATGCTCAACTTTTAGGTAAGAATCCGTTCCTAACATCATATTTAATTCCTTAGACCTTATTTCTAACATTTCTTCATCATTTTTAGAAATATAAGCCTCTATCCCAAAATGATTTCTAACTTCATCTAAAGCTCCAAAATGGTCTGGATGTGCATGCGTTAAAAGTATCTTAGTTGGTTTTAAATTATTGTCTTCTATAGCTTTAATTATCTTTTCAGCTTCTGCCGCTGGGTCAATTATTATAGCTTCTTCGTTTGAAAAAAGAATATAACAATTCGTCGCATATGAACCAAGTGTAAGCCTTAATATTTTAAACTTTCTCTCCATATATTAAAATTCCTTTCTACTATCTAACAAAATAGTAACTGGGCCATGGTTTATAAATTCAACATCCATATCCGCTCCATATTCTCCACTCTCTACCTTTAAAGAATCTGCCTTAAGTTTTTCTATGAATTTATTATAGAAATTTATTCCTGATTCAAATTTTGCCGCTCTTACATAGGATGGTCTATTTCCTTTTCTCGCATCGCCATATAATGTAAATTGACTAACTACTAAAATTTCGCCATCAATTTCTTTTATACTTAAGTTCATTACTCCATTTTCGTCATCAAATATTCTCAAGTTGGTAGATTTTTTATAAATATATTCAAAATCTTCGTCGGTATCTTCTGCCTCAACACCTAATAAAATTAATAGTCCATATTCTATTTTGCCTACAATACTTTCTTCAACTTCTACTGATGCTCTTTTTACTCTTTGTATAACTGCTCTCATAATTATGCCTTCATTCTATATACATCTAATACATGCTCTATTCTCTTTATCTTTTCAATAAGTCTTGATAGCTCTTCTATTGATTTTATATCGACAGTTATTGTAACAAATAAATCTCCATCTTTAGTTCTGGCATTTAAAGCCGTCATACTTAATTTAGAATCATTTATCCTATTTGCTACATCTCCTATTACATGGGCCTTATCAAGTGCCCTAACTTCAAATTGAGCACTATAACTATCTCCTTCTTTAGTATCCCACTTAACCTCTATAAATCTTGGGTCATTTTCTATATCTGAAACATTTGTACAGTCTCTTCTGTGTACGGAAATCCCTCTGCCAAAAGTTATATACCCAACAATGTCATCACCTGGAACAGGATTACAGCACTTAGCAAATCTAACTTTTAAATTATCAACACCTTCAACAACAACTCCACCTTTGGCAATTCTATTAGGTTCAGTTTTTAAAGGTATATTTTCTAATTTATCATTTTTATGCTCAATATTATAAAAATCTTTAATTCTAGTCATTACTTGAGCAACTGTAACCGATCCAAAGCCTATTGCTGCGTATAAATCTTCAACTGAAAGTAAATTAATTTTCTTTCTAATTTCTTCTAGCCATTCTTCCTTTAAAACTTCAGAAGGTTTATATCCTAATTTTTTTACTTCTCTTTCTAAAGATTCTTTTCCTCTTTCAATATTCTTTTCTCTATCTTTAACTTTAAAATATTGATTTATCTTTTTCTTAGCCTGTGGACTCTTTACAATCTTTAACCAGTCATGGGAAGGTCCTGAATTAGAATTTGTGATAACTTCTATTATATCGCCACTCTTTAACTTATAATCTAAAGATACAATTCTCCCATTAATCTTTGCACCCGTACAAGTGTTTCCTACTTGAGAGTGTATTCTATAAGCAAAATCCAAAGGTGTAGAACCCTCAGGTAAGTTTATTACATCGCCTTGAGGTGTAAATACAAATACTTCATCAGCAAAGAAATCCACTTTTAAAGTCTCCATAAAATCATTAGGGTCACTTAAATCTTTTTGCCATTCTAAAAGTTGTCTTAACCATGTTAAATTTTCATCAAAACTTGTACTTTTTGAAACCCCTGCCTTATATTTCCAATGTGCAGCGATACCATATTCAGCTGTTTGATGCATTTCATAAGTTCTAATTTGAACTTCAAAAGTCTCTCCATGATTGTCAATTACTGTTGTATGCAATGATTGATATTTATTAGGTTTTGGCATTGCTATATAATCTTTAAACCTGCCCGGAATAGGTTTCCAAAGAGTATGAACAACGCCTAAGACCCCGTAACAATCCTTAATATCTTCTACAAGAACTCTAACTGCCGATAAGTCATATATTTCTTCAAAATTTTTGCCTTTATACTCCATTTTTTTATAAATAGAATAAAAATTCTTAGGTCTTCCATTTATATCCGCAACTATCCCTAATTTTGTTAAATTTTGTTTTAATTCCGCTATAATCCTATTTATTAAGTCTTCTCTTTCCTGTCTTCTCTTGTTTACCATGTCTACTAATTTATAGTATTTGTCTGGATCAATATATCTTAAAGATAAATCTTCTAATTCCCATTTTATCTTGCTAATACCAAGTCTATCAGCAATAGGAGCATAAATTTCTATAGTCTCAAGAGCTTTTTCATGCTTTTTAGCATCAGTCATATATTCTAAAGTTCTCATATTATGGAGCCTATCAGCTAACTTGACAATGATAACTCTAATATCCTTAGCCATAGCCAATACCATTTTTCTAATGTTCTCAGCTTGCTTTTCCTGCTTATTTCTATAATTTAATTTTTTTAATTTAGTCACTCCATCGACTAAGTAAGCTATCTCAATACCAAAATTTTTTTCTACATCTTCAAAAGTTACTTCAGTATCTTCAATAGTATCATGTAGCAAACCAGCTATTATAGTTGGAGTATCCATATTCATTTCAGCTAAAATCATAGCAACATTCAAAGGATGTATTATATAATCTTCACCTGAATTTCTCTTTTGTCCTTCATGATTTTTTTTTGCTATTTCAAATGCCAATCTTATTTGTTCAAAATTTGCATTTTGATTGTAAGATTTAATTTTTTCTATCAGTTTTCCAATCATATTATCACCAATCTATAATTTCTTTTTGCTAACTCTCATACTGGAAATACGAAGTTCTACATTTTTTACACCTCTAAATTCATTTATAACAGGGGTGTATACTAAATCAACTAAAATACTATTATTTTTATTATCCACTATCTTATAAACTTCATCTATTAATCCTAATTCATTACCAAGTTCAAATATAAATTCTTCAACGTTTTTAAAATAGAGTCCCCTCCTGACATTTTTGCCATCAGATACATCAAATTTTAAGACATTTTTATTTTTCCCCAGAACAGAAAAATTGAAAATTTTTAAATTTAAACTTGCAAATATAGGTTTAGGATTGCCATTTCCATAAGGCTTTAATATTTCTAAATCAGAAATCATATTAAAATTTACATCCTCTAAAGGAACTACACTATCTATATATATTTTTTTTACTAAATCTTCTTTTGCTAAATTAGAATTATTATTTACATCTACAATAAAATCCTTTAATCTATCCTCGTCAATACTAAGTCCACAAGCCATTTTATGTCCGCCAAAAGCCCTAAACTTGTCCTTGTATTTTCCCAAGTTTTCAAACATATCATATTCTTCTATGCTTCTTCCGGATGCTTTAAGAAAGTTTTTGCTTTTTGTAAACACCAATGTAGGCCTATTGTATTTTTCTTTTATTCTACCAGCTATAATTCCTATTATAGATTCATCAATTGAAGTTTCTTTTACCATTAAAATCCTAAGTTTTTTATCTAGCTCATATTTTTCTATTAATTTATCTACTTTTAAATATCCTTCTTCAGTAAGTTTTTGTCTTTTCTGGTTTAATTCTCTGAGCTCTTTTGCCATTACCATAGCTTGAGAATAATCATTCTCTAGAAATAATTCCAAAGATAATTCTGCACTTTCTAGCCTTCCACTAGAATTTATAGTTGGTCCAATTATAAATCCAATATGATAAACATCTAGGCTTCCTTCTATTTGACAAGCTTCTATCATAGCTTTTAATCCAATATTTGTTGTTTCATTAAGCTTTTTGATTCCTTCAGCGACTATATTTCTGTTTTCATCTACTAAACTCATTACATCACAAACTGTTCCTATAGTTGCAAAAGGCAAAAATTCATTCATAAATTCTTCTTCATCTTTACCATTGATAACGTATAATTGCTGAATTAACTTAAATGCAACAACAGCACCACATATCCCATTAAAAGGGTATTTAGAAGAACTTCTCTTAGGATTAATTACCGCTATAGCAGTTGGCAACTGTTCAACACCATCTACATATTGAACTTCATGATGGTCTGTAACTATAACATTAATTCCTAAATTATTAGCATGTTCTAAAGCTTTTATAGCTGCTATACCATTATCACAAGTTATTATTAAATCAATTCCATCATTTTTAGCACAATCTATTATGTTTTCATTAATTCCATATCCATCTTCCACTCTATGAGGAATCTTATAATCAACATTTGCCCCAATATTTCTAAGACCTTTACATAATATAAATGTAGATGTAACTCCATCTACATCATAATCTCCCACAATTCTTATTCTTTTCTCATCTCTTATATTTTGCATTATTAAATTCGTTGCCTTTATCAAATCAGGCAACAAAATAGGAGAGTGTAGATTTGAAATATCAGGATTCAAAAAAGACTGCACATTTTCTGCAGTACCTAATTCTCTATTTGATAATATTTTCTTCATATAATTTGATAAATTTAAATTATCAAAATTTATATCAGATTTTCCACTTTTTATAAACCATTTTTCCATAATATCACCATTTTCATGTCTTAAAGTATAACATATCTACAACTTAAAATCACTATTTGAGTATGATAAAAGAATTCTTCAGCTATTCTTTAATTATCTTAATTAGTTTAATTTCAGATTTAAAATTTCACATTAAAACAAAGGTCCTATAATAATTTATAGAACCTCTAGCTTATTCATTTTCATTTGCAAGAACTGAAATTGCACATTCAATTCTTTTTTTCTCCATTTCACAACCTATTCTATAAGGCTTTTTCAAATTATTGTTTGTATAATGTGAATTGGCATGGCATCCACCACTACAATAATATCTAGCCCAGCAAGTTGGACAATCATCTTTAGTAAATACATTGGAGCATTTAAATTCATCTCTTATCTTTGGATTATCTATTCCTGTATTTACATTCCCTAACTTAAATTCCTCTTCTCCTACAAATTGATGGCATGGGAATATGTCTCCTTCTGGTGTCACAGCTATATATTCACTACCAGCACCACAACCAACAGTTCTCTTTATAACACATGGTCCACCTGATAGATCTATCATAAAATGGAAAAACTTAAAGTCTGGGTCATCTTTTCTAATTTCTATATAATCCCTACTCATTTTTTCATATTCATCAAGAATTTTTTGAAGATGCTCTTCCCTTATAGCATAAGCTTGGCTGTCTTCTGTTACCACAGGCTCAATAGAAGTAGATTTAAATCCTAATTTATAAAACTCTTTTAAATCTTCTGAAAAATCTAAATTTTCGCTAGTAAAAGTCCCTCTTATATAATAGTCTTTATTTCCTCTAGCCTCTATTAGCTTTTTAAATTTAGGAATGATTATGTCATATGAACCTTTGCCTGATATTGTAGGACGCATATGGTCATTTATCGACTTTCTTCCATCTAAAGATAGAACTACATTTGACATATGCTCGTTTATAAAGTCAATTTTATCATCATCTAACAATACTCCATTAGTAGTTAGGGTGAATCTAAAATTTTTATTATATTTTTTTTCTTCTTCTCTTCCATATTTTACTAAAGTTTTTACTAAGTCAAAGTTCATAAGTGGTTCTCCACCAAAGAAATCAACTTCTAGGTTTCTTCTATTACCTGAATTTTGTAATAAAAAATCTAATGCTTTTTTACCTGTTTCTTCATCCATTAAAAGTCTCTCGCCTTTA
Organism: Peptoniphilus sp.; assembly: GCF_034090345.1. Classification (GTDB taxonomy): domain Bacteria; phylum Bacillota; class Clostridia; order Tissierellales; family Peptoniphilaceae; genus Peptoniphilus. Next base: position 6,976 of record NZ_JAXDSS010000019.1, read on the forward strand.
AAGTCTCCTTGAGAAGCAAAACAGTATCTACACCTTAAATTGCAATCATGTGCAACATGTAAACACATAGCTTTTACTATATTTTGTGGGTTATAAACTGGTGTCTTTATATTTAAATCTTCTGCGAATAACATTTCATTTTCTATCAAATAATCTATTTCAGAAATAGCTTCTTCAATTTTTACATCTGTGTATTTATTAGAGAATTTTTTTCTTATTTTTTTATATGAATTATCTAAATCTTGTGTTTCTACAAAATCTATTGCATTATATACTAACTCATCTACAATGTGTACGGAGCCACTAGCTACATCCAGTACAATATATTTTCTATTTAAATAAAATTTATGAATATCTCTCATTTCTTCCTCCAAAGTTAAATAGGGTTGTTTCCAACCCTATTTTGCTTCGTTTTCACACTTTTGATTACCAACTGTACAAGAAGTCTTGCAAGCTGATTGACATGATGTTTGACATTCTCCACATCCGCCTTTTTCATAAGTATCTTTAAGCCTCTTGTTTGTAAGAGTTTTTACGTGTTTCATAAGTACCTCCCATTATTGTGCTTTGTTAGAAGCTAACGAACCAATTCCCCACTTCATAACATCAAGTCTTGTCTTTGTAGATGAAGTTTCAATTACTACGTAGTCTTCTTTGACTAGCAATACTTTTCCCATAATGCCGCCAATTGTGATGACATCGTCTCCGATTTTTATGTTATTTCTCATACTTTGGATCTCATTTTGTTTCTTCTTTTGAGGTCTTATCAATAAGAAATAAAATACTATCATCATAAGTATAAGAGGTCCAAATGTTACTAACATTGTACTAGAATCTTGCATGTTTCTCTCCTCTCCTATTTATTATATCCATATTTTCTATAAAAGTCATCCTTAAATTGTAAGAAATAATCTCCCCTTATAGATTCTCTAATATCTTCCATCAATTTTATTAAGAATCTCAAATTATGAATTGTAGCAAGTCTTAGTCCTAATATTTCATCAACATTAAATAGATGTCTTATATATGCTCTTGAATAATTTCTACAAGTATAACAATCACACTTTGGGTCAAGTGGCGAAAAATCTTCTTTATACTTTGCATTTTTTATTACCAACTTACCATTTGAAGTCATTACCGTTCCATTTCTTGCAATACGAGTAGGTAATACACAATCTGCCATATCTATACCTCTCTCGACTGCTTCAAATAAATAATCAGGAGTTCCAACTCCCATCAAATATCTTGGTTTATCTTGAGGCATAAATTCAGTTGTGTGGTCTAATATCTCATTCATCAACTCAAGAGGCTCTCCTACACTTAGTCCTCCTACTGCATATCCAGGAAAATCCATAGCAACTAAGTCTTTAGCCGAAACTTCTCTTAAATCTTTATACATTCCACCTTGGATTATACCAAATAAAGCCTGATCCTCTCTTTTATGGTATATCTTGCATCTTTCAGCCCAACGTGTAGTTCTCATCATTGAGTCATAAATATATTCATAACTTGAAGGATAAGGTGCACATTCATCAAAAGCCATTATTATATCTGAACCCAAAATATTCTGTATATCTATAGAAACCTCTGGTGAAATAAATTTTTTAGAACCATCAATATGGGATCTAAATTCAACACCTTCTTCACTAATCTTTCTATTTCCGCTCAAACTAAATACTTGAAATCCACCACTATCTGTCAATATAGGTTTGTCCCAATTCATGAATTTATGAAGTCCACCAGCTTTTTCTACTATATCCATTCCTGGCTTTAAAAATAAGTGGTAAGTATTTGACAATATTATTTGTGAGCCTAGGTCTTTAACTTCTTCTGGGGTCATAGTTTTTACAGTTGCTCTTGTACCAACAGGCATGAATATAGGCGTTTCTATTTCTCCATGCGGAGTTATTATTTTCCCCAACCTCGCTTTAGAGTCCTTAGATGTTTTTTCTAATTCAAATTTAAACATATATCTCCTATCTTATAAACATTGCATCCCCAAAGCTAAAAAATCTATATTTTTCTTTTACAGCTTCTTGATATGCGTTTAATATTATTTCTTTTGATGTAAAAGCAGCAACTAACATTATTAAGGTTGATTCAGGCAAATGGAAATTAGTTATAAGTGCATCCACAATTTTAAATTCATATCCCGGATAGATAAATATATCTGTATCTCCAGAACCATGAACTAACTTTTCTCCATCACAAGCACTTTCCAACGTTCTTATAGATGTCGTTCCAACTGCTATAATTCTTCTACCTTCTTGTTTGGCATTATTTATTTTTTCTGCCGCTTCCTTAGTTACTACATAATGTTCTGAATGCATTTTATGTTCATCTATATTATCTACTTTTACAGGTCTAAATGTTCCAAGCCCGACATGTAAAGTAACTTCTACTATTTCTACACCCTTTTCTTTTATTTTTTCTAAAAGTTCTTTTGTAAAATGTAGCCCAGCTGTCGGAGCAGCACTAGAACCTCTATATTTTGAATAGACCGTTTGATATCTATCTTTATCTTCAAGTCTTTCTGTAATATATGGTGGAAGTGGCATTTCTCCAAGCTTATCTAAAATATTTTCAAATATGCCATCATATTCTAACTTTATAAATCTATTGCCATCTTCTGAAATATCTATAATTTCACCTTTTAGTTCATCGCTAAAAATTATTTCAGTTCCTATTTTAGCTTTTTTACCCGGTTTAACTAAACATTCCCAAGTATCATTTTTATGATTTAATAAAAGAAATTCTATAAGTTCTTCTTTATCTTTTCTATGCCCATATATTCTAGCAGGGATTACTCTTGTATTGTTAATTACAAGTACATCACTGCTATTTAGCTCATTTATTATATTGTAAAAATGGTCATGCTCTATACCACCATTTTCCCTATTTAATTTTAATAGTCTTGAATTAGTTCTATCTTCCAATGGGTGTTGAGCTATTAACTCCTTTGGAAGATAGTAGTTAAAATCTGAAGTTTTCATTTCTCTCTTTTCTATTTTATTAATTTAGTTCCAGGGAAATAAAATTGAAGAATTTCTTCATATCCTTTCCCTTCTTTTGCCATGTTTACTGCTCCATACTGACTTAGCCCAACTCCATGTCCATAACCTTTGCCATTAAATACTATATCATTTTCAGTTTGGACTACATATAATGTACTCTTCATCTTTGCTGCTCCTAGAAGATTCCTAAGTTCACTAGCTTTTATATTGTAAGTCTTATCACCTAAAATTTCCAACAGTTTTACTCTCCCAGAGCTGTCAGTTTCTAAAATATTTATGCTATATATCTCTGTTAATGGATACTTGCTCTTTATCTTGTTTATAAATTCTTCTTTAGAAAACTTTAAACTCCATTTATAATCATCAGAATAAGGATCTTCTTTTCTCTTTAAATATGAATAATCTCCGCCCCATACTTCTTTCGCATCAGCTATTATACCCCCGGAAGATGCCCCAAAAATAGCAGATATCGGTTTTGAATCTACAGCTAAATACATCCCTTTAGTTTCATCTACTGCTTTTGTGGTTTTTTCATGTTCTGAACTTTGACCTCTATATACTTGAGAAGATGTTGTGTCAGTTAAGTTATACCCTTTTTTGATATACTTATTTTTGTTTGACATCGCGAAAGTTCTTGATGTTATAGCTTGAGTCTTTAAGGATTCCATAGGATGAGAATAGTCTAATTCATTATTAACTACTCCCTTTAAGTAGTCCTCTAATTCTATATAATTGATTGCATTTAATTTATTGTTTTCAACTTCAAAATGAAAATATCCTCTGTATTTATTTTTAAGTTTTATATAGCTTTCACTTGATATTTTAAATTCACCCTTTGCAGGAAAATTTTCTGATAAAATTTTATCTCCTGACTTTAAAATAATTTTGCCATCTACAAATTCTGCACTTATACTTTTTACACCTAAATCATGAATCTCATTTAATTCTTTATCCACTAAATGAAAATTTTTATCTGATGTTAGTTCAAATTTATTTGCTGAATTTCCTATTTTTATTTCGAAATAATTATCTTCAGCATAAGCTTTTGCAGGCAAAATAAAAATTAAAGCTAAAATTAAAAACAATCTTTTCATATAAAACTCTCCTGTTCTTTATAATCCAACCCAAAATGCTCGTAAGCTAATTTAGTTGCTACTCTTCCCCTAGGTGTTCTATTAATAAATCCTATTTGTAGTAAATATGGTTCGTATACATCTTCTATAGTTATTCTCTCTTCATTTACTGAAGCTGCTATAGCATCAATACCTACCGGTCTTCCTTGAAAGTTACTTATCATAGTCATTATAATCTTTCTATCCAAACCATCTAATCCATAGCCATCAATCCCTAAAAGGTTAAGCCCTTTTTTAGCAACATTTTCTGTTATTACTCCACTTTCTCTTACTTCAGCGTAATCTCTTACTCTTTTTAATAATCTATTTGCTATTCTTGGAGTTCCACGAGACCTCTTAGCTATTTCTATTGCACCTTCTTCATCTATCCCTATGTTAAGAATCCTTGCAGAACGCACTATTATTTCCTTTAGAGAATCTAAATCATACATTTCAAGGTTTAATATTACCCCAAATCTATCTCTAAGAGGAGAAGTTAACTGTCCAGCTCTTGTTGTAGCACCAATGAGAGTGAACTTTGGTAAATCAAGTCTTATAGACCTGGCAGATGGTCCCTTTCCAACTATTATATCTAAAGCATAATCTTCCATAGCTGGATATAATATTTCCTCTACAGTTCTATGAATTCTATGAATTTCATCTATAAAAATCACATCATTTTCTTCAAGATTTGTTAAAATGCTTGCTAAGTCCCCAGCTTTTTCTATTGCCGGACCACTTGTAACTTTTATATTTACTCCCATTTCATTAGCTATTATATTGCTAAGTGTCGTCTTTCCAAGCCCCGGAGGGCCACTTAATAACACATGATCTAATGACTCATGTCTGTTCCTAGCAGCTTCTATAAAAATATTTAGTTTTTCAATTACCTTATATTGACCTATATATTCATCCAATTTTTTAGGCCTTAAACTATTTTCTACAATAACATCTTCGCTCCCAAATTCTGGTTTTACTAACCTATTGTTTTCCATAAATTCATCCTTACTTGCCTAGATTCTTCAAGGCATATTTTATTTGTTCAGATATACTTATCGATTTATCCACTCCTGACAGCGCTATTTTTGCCTCATAACTACTATATCCTAAAGAAACTAAGGCATCTATAACTCCATCATTATCAACAACAGTTGATACACTTTCAGATTTTATATTAAAACTGTACTTTGCTATTTTATCTTTCAATTCCAAAACTATTCTTTGAGCAGTTTTTTTACCTACTCCAGGAGCCTGTGTTAAAATATCAGCATCTTCAACACTAATTGAATAAACTATATTATCTAATGATATAGCTGATAAAATTCCAAGCGCAACCTTTGGCCCCACAGATGAAACAGATGTCAATAAATCAAATAGTGTTCTACTTTCTCTTGTCAAAAACCCATATAATGTCAAACTATCTTCTCTCACTATCAAACGCAAAAAAATCTTATATTGCTTATAACTTAGTTCTGTAATTTCTTTTTCTGGCATGTATAAAACATATCCAAAATCATTAGTTTCTACTGTACAGTGATTTTCGTTTATCTCAACTACTTCACCTTTTATAAAATCAAACATTATTCCATCCTAAATAATTCTTTAAATTTAACTGAAGACGAGTGCGTTATTGCAACAGCCAAAGCGTCTGCCACATCATCCGGCTTAGGGATCTTACTTAAACCAAGTATCATTTTTACCATTTCTTGCACTTGTCTTTTTTCAGCTCTGCCATATCCAACAATTGCATCTTTTATTTGTAAAGGAGTGTATTCATAAATTTCTTCAACGTGTAACTTTACCGCTAAAATTTCCACACCTCTTGCTTCTGCAACTTGTATAGCTGTTTTCGTATTTTTATTAAAAAATAATTCTTCAAATGCTATATCATCTGGTTTATATTTTTCTATTAAATCTGTTAACTCTATATAGATTTTCTCAAGTCTTTTTGGAAATGTCAAATCTTTGTCAGTTGTAATAGCTCCATAAGTAACAGGCTTTAAACTATTCCCGATTACATCTATAATACCATATCCGATAATTGCATAACCTGGGTCTATTCCTAATATTCTCATAATTTATCCTATAAAAAAAACTAAGATCACTCTTAGTTTTTTATTCATTAAATACTCTATAAATTCTATAGATACAAAATTTTATTTGTATCTTTTTATAACTTGGTCATTAATTCCTTCCCAATAAGCATTTTCAAAAATTCTTATTCCATCTAAGTATAGGAATTTGACGATTTTTTTATTCAGTCCCTTTAATTCTCTTCTTGTCAAATTAGAATTAGTTTCTTTAAATTTTTTACCACCGTCCAAGTTAAATACTAACTGCTTATCGACATGAGCATTTAAATTATAAACTTTTCTCTTTAAAACTTTTAGATTGAATTTAAAAACTAAATCATATATTTGTTTCTTTACGTTAGAATCATTTTTAAAATCATTTAGAACTTTAGCTTTTAATTCAAGGATCTCAGGTTTTAAAATTTCTTTATTAAATAACTTTTTCATATTGTATAATTCTTCAATTGTAAAATATTTACAAGTCATTATTTCAAGAAGATTTACAGATTTTTTAGCACTTATTCCAGATCTATATCCCTCAAGATATAGATATAATTCAAATCTATTTACATCATCATGTATAAGGCTACTTAAATTATTAGCTATTAAATCTATTCCTTCTTTATCCTTCAAAAACTTTAATATATCTTTTTTTAAATGCTTTAAAGATATATATGTTGGGCATATATTATTAACAGATTCCTCAATTTGATAAATATTGAGAAGTATGTTTAGAGATTCAGAATCATTGTCATATAAAAATTTCTCAATCAAAAATCTCTTGACATCTTTTAAACAAAATTTATGATTCAATTGTTCTCCATTGATATAAAGTTGCTCCATTAGTTTCCTCCAGATAATATTATTATACAATATTTATCATCTGTTGTGTTATCAAATTTAAAATAACCTACCATTTTATAAAAGAATTATTCCATTCTTTTTACATTCTTCAATAGTATCTAAATCCCATACAGAAGCTTGCACTTCGCCTATGTGCTTCTTTTCAAGAAAATACATGCATAATCTAGATTGTCCAATTCCTCCGCCAATTGTAAGTGGTAAAGTATTTTCAAGAACTCCCTTATGATATGCAAGTTCTTTTAAATGCTCTCTTCCTGCTACTTTAAGTTGATTGTTTAAAGATTCTTCATTTACACGAATTCCCATTGACGATACTTCCATAGCATTATTTATTACAGGATCCCAAAATAAAATATCTCCATTAAGTGACCAATCATCATAATCTGGACTTCTTGAATCGTGCGGTTCTCCATTTGAAAGCCTTCCACCTATTCCTATTATAAATACTGCTTTTTTTTCTTTTACTATCGCATTTTCTCTTTCTTTAGAAGTCATATTAGGATATTTATTCAAAAGCTCCTCAGAAGTAATAAAGAAAATTTCTTCCGGTAGTTTTTTTGAAAGAACATATGGATATACTTGATTTATATATTCTTCAGCTCTTTTAAATACTTCAAAAATCTGTCTAACAGTAGATTTTAAAAATTCTATATTTCTATCTCCTGCTTTTATTATTTTTTCCCAATCCCATTGATCAACATAAACTGAATGAATAGAATCAAGTTCTTCATCAGGTCGTAAAGCATTCATATCAGCATACAACCCTTCATAATATTTAAACCCATATTCTTTTAAAGCATATCTTTTCCATTTTGCCAGTGACTGTACAATTTCAACACCAATTCCATATTTTCTGAAATCAAAGCCTACAGCTTTTTCAACTCCACTTAAATTATCATTCATACCTGTTTCAGGTCTTACCATAATTGGAGCTGAAATTCTTGCTAAATTTAATGTATTAGCTAAATCTCTTTGAAAGTAATCTTTTAAAGATTTAATTGCCATTTGTGTTTCTTTTAAGTCTAATTTTTTTACTTCTGAATTATTCCTCATTTTTTCCCCCAAAAAATTCTCCCATCTTCAAGATAGGAGAATTTAACAACAAATTTATTTTATATAAACTGATAACTCATTTCTTCATTATAAGAATGAATTGTTTCAATTATAAATGATGTTATTTTATAAGCTAGCAAGAACCCAAAATTTAAATCATTTGAAAAATTAGGATCACAAGACATATATTCTGAAACTATTTTCTCAATGTATACTTCAACAATACTCGCTAAATTTGAATCATTAGATACTTCTAACGCTTCAAACTCCAACTTCTCAAACTCATGTGTTGCAGAATATCTATTTAATTCAGACTCATACAACATATGCTCTCTCATATTTCCCATATAAGTCTTTCTATATGCGTGAGGATAACAAGTGTAATCACATAAATAATGAGATATTATACCTAATTTTCTTGAAAAATAATTATTTTGAATTTTAGTTAAATCTTCAAGTTTAGAATACCTGAATAAATGTACTAAAAGCACTATTTCTTTTGAAATATACTTTATGCTTTCATCTTTATAATGTCTTATCATTCTATAATAAGGCAATACATCCGGGGCTACAGAACCCCATGTAAGTTTATCTATATTTAAATTTATTCCGTATTCTTTTTTTATTTCTTCATTAACTCTTCGGACAACTCGTCTATGTGTTTCAGCTAAAATAATAACACGCTCCTTATCAAGTTATAAAAGTATTTTATATCTCATTAACGCTTTTGTCAAACAATGGACTAAACATTTTGAATATCATTTAAAACATTTTTTATTGTTTGCCAAATATCTCCCGTCTCAAATCCTTTTCTCCAACTAGCAACTCCACCTAGCCCATATTTCCCAACTAAAGATGTCTTCCACTTTATTGATTCAGAGTTTTCCACCCAAATTTTATAATGTTTCGAATTAGATGTATATTCAGCATAGTCTTGTTTTGCTTTTATATCCCAATCTATTTTCGCATTTTTTTCTTGAAGTATTTTATTTACTTGTCCCATTGATAATGCATCACTCTTTAAAGATTTATCATCTTCACTCCATAATCTTGAGTAAAATGGAACACATAATATCAATTTTTCTTGCGGTATTTGATTAATAACTAAGTTTATATTACCTTCAACCCAATTATATTCTGCAACTGAACCTGCTTTATCAGAAGTTGACCAATGTTGATCATATGCCATCAACATGACATAGTCAGCAATCTTACCAAGCTCTTTTCTATCATAAGGTTCTTTTTTAACATTGGATGATATTTGTGGTGTAACATCTATACTGACAATTAAATCTTGCGCATGGAATACTCCAGCTAATTCTCTTACAAATTGTGTTATCCCATCTCTATCATCTATCTTTGTATTCTCAAAATCTATATTTATTCCCTTTAAGCCATATTGCTTAGTTAATGAGAGAACTTTTTCTATAGCCTTTTCTCTTGAAGAACTTTTACTTAAAAATTCAGTAGTTAAATCAGCCTTAAAAGAATTATCTAAATATCCCCAGACATCAATTCCCAAATCATTATATTTTTTTACATAATCCTGTCTTCCTCTATCTATTATATTTCCTGAACTATCAGCTACAGAAAACCATGTAGGACAAACTACATCAACGCCTGGAAGTTCTTTAATTCCACTCACAATATCATCTGATTGTCTAGCATAAGTATAGTCCCATGTTAAATTGAGAGGGGCCTTAGCCTCTCTCTTCTTTTTTTCTTTTTCAATTTTAAATCTGTTTTTAGGAAACTTT
>NZ_JAXDSS010000012.1:0-5123 GCF_034090345.1 Peptoniphilus sp.
AATGAAATAGCTGAAACATTGAATATTACAAAACAAGCTGTGTCTGACAACATTAAAAGGGCTGCACAAAATTTAGAGCATTATGAAAAGATATTAGGTCTTTTAGAAAATTACAACAAATCTATAGCTAGAAAAAAGAAGTTGTTAAATTTACTTGAAAACTTAAAGAATTCATCTACTGATTTAAATTTAGAAATCTTAAATGATATTATTTCCCTAATAAATGATGAGGAGGTTCAAAATGGTATTTGAATCACTTTCCGAAAAGTTACAAAATACATTATCTAAATTGACAGGAAAGGGTAGACTGACTGAGAAAGATATAGATGCTGCCATGCGTGAAGTAAAACTCGCACTTTTGGAAGCAGATGTAAATTTCAAAGTGGTTAAGGACTTCATCAAAAAAGTTAAAGAACGTTCTTTAGGACAAGATGTTCTTGAAAGTTTAACTCCAGGACAACAAGTAATAAAGATAGTAAATGAAGAACTAAAAAATATGATGGGGACTGGAGAGTCTAAGTTAGATTTATCTAAAAAGCCTACAGTAATTATGATGTGTGGTCTTCAAGGTGCTGGTAAAACTACAACTTCAGCAAAACTTGCTAAGTTGATTAAGAAATCAGGCAACAGACCTTTATTGGTAGCATGTGACGTGTATAGACCTGCGGCAATAAAACAGTTACAGGTTGTTGGAGAGAGTGTAGATGTTCCTGTATATACAATGGGGGATAAAATAAGCCCTGTAGATATAGCAAAAGCTGCATTGGAACATGCTAAGAGAAATCAAAATGACGTCATTATAATAGATACAGCCGGTAGACTTCATATTGATGAAGACTTGATGGACGAATTAAAAGAAATTGATAAATGGACTAATCCTTCTGAAATTTTACTTGTATTAGATTCTATGACAGGACAAGATGCAGTAAATGTAGCTGAGTCTTTTGACAAACTATTAAAGCTTACAGGTGTTGTTCTTACTAAGTTAGATGGTGATACTAGAGGTGGGGCTGCTTTATCAATAAGAGCAGTTACAGATGTACCTATAAAGTATATCGCGATGGGGGAAAAACTTGACCAACTTGAAGTATTCCATCCAGACAGAATGGCTTCTAGAATACTCGGAATGGGAGATGTTTTATCTCTTATAGAAAAAGCCCAAGCTAATGTAGATGAAAAGAAGGCTAAGGAACTTGAAGAAAAGTTGAGAACACAAACTTTTACCTTAGATGATTTCTTAGACCAAATGGAACAAATGAGAAATATGGGGCCTCTCGAAGATTTGATAGGAATGATACCGGGAGTAAATAGTAAAGCTTTAAAAGGTATTAATTTTGATGGAAAAGAATTTTCAAGAGTTGAAGCTATTATAAAGTCTATGACAAAAGAAGAACGAACAAAACCTGAAATAATCGATTCTTCAAGAAGAAAGAGAATAGCGACAGGCAGTGGCACTGATGCTGTCGAAGTTAATAGGCTTTTAAAACAGTTTAAAGAAATTAAGAAAATGATGAAGCAATTTGGAAATTTAGGCAAGACAATGAAGAAGAAAAAATTCAGGATGCCTTTTCCGTTTTAGTGTTAAAAATTTATTTATATAAATTTAATTTGATTATGGAGGTGAATTATGGCAGTTAAAATAAGACTAAGAAGAATGGGAGCTAAAAAATCTCCTTTTTATAGAATAGTTGTAGCTGATTCTCGTAGTCCGAGAGATGGTAAGTTCATAGAGGAAATTGGTTATTACAATCCTTTAACTGAACCTAAGAAAGTAGTTGTTGATGCAGAAAGAGTAAACAGCTGGATAGCAAATGGTGCTAAGCCTACTGATACAGTGGACAGACTATTTAGAGAAAACAGCATTTACGCAGAAAAAAAGAATGTTTCAGAAGAAGCAAAAGTAGATGCAGAGTAATCTCTGATGGAGGTTCAAATGGTTGAATTAGTTGAATACATTGCTAAGTCTTTAGTTGATAATCCAGATAGTATCAAGTTGGAATCAAAAGAAACTGATGAACAAATTGATATATCTCTGTACGTTTTGCAAAGTGATATGGGCAAAGTCATTGGAAGACAAGGTAAGATTGCTAAGGCAATAAGAGGTGTCTTAAAAGCAGTATCACTAAAAGAAAATAAAAGGGTCAATTTAGAAATTGAAGAACTTGAATAATTATACGGTAATAGGACAAATAATTAACACCAGAGGGATTAAAGGTGAACTTAAAGTATTGCCTTTGACAAGTAGAAATGAAAGATTTTATAATCTTGAAAATGTCTATATTGGTGATGATTTAATACATCAAAAAGTAAGAAAAGTACAAGTTACAGAAAGATTTGTGTATTTGTTTTTCGATGGCTTAAATAATATTAACGATGTCGAAAAATTTAAAACTTGTTATATATATGTAAGTGATGAAGATAAAATTGAACTTGAAGAAGGCGAATATTTTATATCTGATATCATTGGGTGTGAGGTTTATAAAACTGATGGACAATTAGTAGGAGAGATTGTAGACCTTATTGAAAATCCTGCAAATGATATATATGTTGTCAAGGGGGATAAGGAATATTTAATTCCACAAGTTTCTGAATTTGTAAAAGATATAGATGTTAAATCTAAAAAAATTATAATAGAACCTATTGAAGGAATGTTAGAGTGAAATTCAGTATTTTAACTTTATTTCCTGAGTTTTTTGAAATTTTAGAAGACTATAGCATAATTTCAAGGGCTATCAAAGAAAAACAAATTGATCTTAAAACAATAAATATCAGAGATTTTTCTGAAAATAAACATCATAAAGTTGATGATTATCCATCTGGTGGTGGTCCGGGCATGTTAATGCAAGTTCCTCCAATAAAAAAAGCTATTGATTCTGTTAAGACATTTAATAGTAAGGTAATATATCTGTCAGCTCAAGGAAGTGTACTAAACCAAAAAAAATTAGTAGAACTTTCTAAAGAAGAACATTTAATTTTATTAAATGGACACTATGAGGGGATTGACAATCGTGTTATTGAAAACTATGTAGACGAAGAAATTTCTTTAGGAGATTATGTTCTAACAGGTGGGGAAATGGCATCTATGGTGTTGGTTGATGGCATAACTAGATTGCTTCCAGGAGTTTTATCGAGTAGCGAAAGCTACAGTGATGAATCACATTACCGAGGTATACTAGAGTATCCACAATATACAAGACCTCAAAATTTTGAAGGTTTTGAAGTGCCGGAGGTTTTATTAAGTGGAAATCATAAGCTAATTGAAGACTATAGACGAAGAGAAGCTCTAAAAAACACTCTTTTGAAGCGACCAGATCTTTTAAAAGAAGAAATACTAACTTCAGAAGAATTGGATATATTAAATGATTTAAAAAAGGACATATGACGAGAGGAGGGCAATATGGACATTATAAGAGCAATAGAAGCTGAACAATTAAGAGACGATCTTCCATCTTTTAACGTTGGAGATACAGTTCAAGTTCACTATAGAATAATTGAGGGTTCAAGAGAAAGAGTTCAAGCTTTCGAAGGAACTGTTATAAAAATTCAAGGAAAGAGTTCAAGAAAAACTTTTACTGTTAGAAGAATTTCTTACGGTATAGGAGTTGAAAGAACTTTTCTTATGAATACTCCAAGAATTGCAAAATTAGTTGTAGTTCGTAGAGGTAAAGTTAGACGTTCTAAACTTTATTACTTAAGAGACAGACAAGGTAAATCAGCTAAAGTTAAAGAAAAGAATAACTATTAATTATAGCTCAGGATCGTAAGATTCTGAGTTTTTGCATGTGTATTATAAATTGTAAAATACTTAGAATTTATTTTAACTTTTAATTTTTAATGATTATAGTTATAATATAATCATTAAAGGAGTTTAGAATATGAAGAGATTTTTTATTATACTACTATTATTAATAGTTGTTGGTGTTGGAGGAAGTTTATTTTTGTTGAGCCGAAGAGGTTCTGGAGAGACTTCTAAAGCATATCAAGGTTTTAACTTTGTAGTTGAAGGAGATAAGATAAAAAAAGGTGAATTTGACAAAATAGATGGACAATACTATTTATCTTTAGATTTTATAAAAGAATATATAGATGACAGTGTTAAATATGATGAAAATGAAAAAACTATTATCTTTGTAAATGAACAAGGCACTAAAAGAATTAAAGTAGGAGCCAAAGAGTGTTTATTAAATTCGCAAAAAATAGGCCTTAGAGATCCTATAATAGAAAAAGATTCAAAAATTTATGTGCCAATAGAAGCATTTGTATATGATTATCCTATAACTTTAAAATTCATTGAAAATAAGAATTTATTGATTATGGATTATAAAGATGTAGAGTATGCAGTAGGCATTTCTCCAGGAAATGGACTTAATATGAGAGAGTCTGATAGCACAAAATCTCCTATAGTGTCTATCTTGAAAAAAGATGATAAAGTTTATGTTTATGGAGAAGAGGGAGATTTTTACAAAGTTAGAGAAGTTGAAGGATATGCAGGCTATATTTCTAAATCTAAACTTGAAGTAAAGTTTCCTAAAAACAGATTTAAAATTGAAAAAGAAAAAAAGAAGAGAGAGGCTAAGGCCCCTCTCAATTTAACATGGGACTATACTTATGCCAGGCAATCAGATGAAACTGTAAGTGGCATAAAAGAACTTCCAGGAGTTGATGTAATTTGTCCGACTTGGTTTTCTGTAGCTGATAGCTCAGGAAATATAATAGATAGAGGAAGACAAGATTATGTAAAAAAGTATAATGACTTAGGAATTGATGTCTGGGGTTATTTAGATAATTCTTTTAAAGCTGATTTAACTACTGAATTTTTGAGTAAAAGTTCTTCAAGAGAAAAAGCTATAGAAAAAGTTCTTTCGCTAACCAAACAATATGGACTTAAGGGAATAAATATAGATTTTGAAAATACAAAGATAGAGGATAGAGATGGAATAACACAATTTGTAAGAGAATTAGCTGGTGTATTTCATTCACAAAATTTACTTGTAAGTGTAGATGTGACACCTCAAATTTCATCCAATGTTAAAAAAGAACCTTATGATAGAAAAGAGCTTGGTAAGATTGCTGACTATGTCATGTTGATGGCATATGATCAACATTGGTCAACTTCTGATAAA
>NZ_JAXDSS010000033.1:0-2653 GCF_034090345.1 Peptoniphilus sp.
ATCTCCGCCAGCTATGTGTGTCATTACATTACTTGCCGTACCACCTGGGCAACATCCGACTAAAATCACTCCCAAAGCTATATCGCTTGGCAAATTCAACATTATACACAATCCCCATGCTATTAATGGCATAAATATAAACTGTGCTATAACACCTATTATTATTTCTTTTGGCTTAACAATTATAGATTTCATACTAAAAAAATCAATTGTAGTACCCATGCCAAACATTGCCACACCTAAGAAAATTGCAGTATATTTTGTCATCCACGCAAATCCTGATGGGTAGAAAAATGCTATCGTAGATAAAATCACTATTATGAAGATAATTTTATTCACGACAAAATTTGAAAATTTATTAAATTTTGCCATTTTACACCTCGTAAGTGAAATTATCTATTAATCTTGCACTTCCCATATCAACTGCAAGAGCAACTAAAACATCTCCTTCTACTGTTTCTACAGGTTGTAAAAATTCAGAATCCACAACTTGTATATAGTCTATTTTTGCATAAGGCACTTCATTTATAATTTCTGTCATGGCAGATATTATATCTTTTGAAGCAACTCCCTTTCCTATTATTTCCTTTGCCTTTTGTATTGACTTATAAAGACATAGTGCGTCTTTTCTCTCTTGTTCATTTAAATATTTATTTCTTGAAGACATTGCCAAACCGTCAGCTTCTCTAACTATTGGACATCCTATAAGTTCTATATCAAAATTTAAATCCTTGACCATTTTTCTCAAAACAGCTAGTTGTTGAGCATCTTTTTGTCCGAAATATCCTCTGTCAGCTTTACTTATGTTAAATAGTTTAGACACTACTGTACAAACTCCTTGGAAATGTATCGGTCTAGACATCCCACACAATTGATTTGTAAGTTCTTCAACTTTTACATAAGTTTTTAAGTTGTCATACATATCATCAACATCAGGAGTAAAAACTAAATCAACTCCTTGTGCCTCACACTTGCTAAGGTCACTTTCCAAATCTTTTGGATAACTGTCTAAATCTTCATTAGGACCAAATTGAGTTGGGTTTAAAAATATAGACACCATTACAAAATCATTGTCTTCTCCGGCTCTTTTAATTAAACTCATATGCCCATCATGTAAAAATCCCATTGTTGGAACTAATCCTATTTTCTTCCCTTGTAATTTTACGGGATTTACAATCTCTCTTACTTCTGCTACTGTTTTTACTACTTTCATATTTTCTCCTCTAAAGTTTATTAGAGACAGCACGGCATTCAACCCATAAAATAAAAAAATGACTTCTACTCAAATATTAATTCATCGCATGAAAAAATAAATGACAAAGTCATGGATTTACAATATTTAAAGTCTTATTAAAAATATAAGCTTGATTGTTCAGTTTTATAAGTTTGTGTCATGAGTATAGTTTAAAAAATACCATCTCTAAGTAATAGAATAACAATAAATTTTATATTTGCAAGAATAATTAATACTTTTTACAAATTTATTCTCTATCTAATAAAACAGTCTGCTATTTTAAAAAGAGTAGTTTAATAAAAAAAATAAAATTATGGTTAATTGTAAAATAAAATTATTTCTACCACTGCAATTATTCTTATATATTTTTTACTCTTTTCAATCCCATACTTTTGTTTCATCTCGAAAGTACACACAGGATAAAACAATAAGAATATTCCTATTGAAGCAAATATCAAACAATTTAAAAATGAACTTCTAATTGTAAAATCATTTAGTAAATTAAATAGTATTACCATAATCACCCAGTAAAATATTAATTTTTTAAATGTTATGTTTCCCATTATTTTATTTAACATTAACTTCTTAATCTTTAATCCCCTAGTCTGTCTAAAACTTTTAACTCAAAATACTATAGAATTTTTCTAACACGCTCAGCATTTTTCCATCTATGTACTTATTGCATTTTACAATTAACTCATCAGGAATTCCAAAAAAAGCCTCTGCAATACTGCCGCTTATAGCTGCTACTGTGTCTGTATCCCCACCCAATGACACAGCATTTCTAATAGTATCTTCAAAATCAATCCCCTCTAGAAAAGAAATTATTGCTTCAGGAACTGTCTTTTGGCAAATTTCATACATATGGTAAGTTGGCCTTATCTCATCTATTTTCCTATTCAAATCATATTCAAATTCACTTTTGATATAAGCTTGGATTTCTTCTTTAATAGCTCCATTCCTAGCTAGATAAATTGCAGAAGCTATTGCCTCAGCTCCCTTTATTCCCTCCGGATGATTATGTGTTACTGCCGCTGTAGCCTTAGCTACTTCTCTAGTTCTCTCAAGTGAATCATATAACCAACCAACAGAAGAAACTCTCATTGCCGAACCATTTCCAAAACTGTTATATGGCTTAGGATCAATTTCAAATATCCATTCTCTAAAAGACAGTCCATAACTTTTATTTGGATACTCTCTACCCCAAGTTTGCATGGACTTTGCAACTTCAATTTCTACATCTTTCAAGTCAGTATCTTTTTTCAAATTCATTAAAGCTTCTCCAACCGCCAAAGTCATTACCGTATCATCAGTGAATTTAGACTCTCTATTAAACAAAACAAAATCTTTTGACTTTTCTCCTCTATCAAATTCATAAGGAGAACCTATTATATCTCCCAAAATTGCACCATACATAAA
>NZ_JAXDSS010000078.1:0-12043 GCF_034090345.1 Peptoniphilus sp.
CAAATTTAGGATAAGTCCATACAAAGGGCTTATTTTAGTATGGATAAAAAGTTGATTTTTTTGATAATATAAAGCTGGCAGTTATAGTAAGTGGATTTACAGAAGAGGAGAAAATCGTTATGAAAAAGATTAATCCTAAAAGATATAAAAACGGAGACAACCTATGGTTAATTATAAGTTAGAGTATAATTAACCATAAGTTGAGAGAGATTATGTAGAAGAATATACGAAAACTATTTTATTTACATTAAGGAGGAGAACGTGTGCATAGAACTTTAAAAAATCAATTACAACTACGATTTTAATGTTATCGATAATTTTTACAAATTTATCTACGGTTTGCGCGAAAAATGCAAATCAGGAAATGAAAAATGATATTATTGAGGGTATCACGAGATATATAGATCCGAAATTGAATGATAATGTGTACCTTGTTGAAGAGTATTTTATAGATGGAAATTTTTATAAATTTACGCATAAAGTAGAAGATGGCTTCAATATAGTGGAAGTGAGCGGAACTGAAAATATGATTATTAAAGCTCTTATAAATTCTAATGAAAACCAATTTTCATCTTCAGCTAAAGTACATGACTCAAATGGAAATCTTATAGATACTACTTATTGGAGGTCAGTGACATAATGTTTAATAATTTTAATTTTCTTACTGACATAAGAACAATATATTATATGTTAATGCAATTTATATTGTTTATGTATCCACTAAAAACTTATGGGGATTATAAACTTGGTAAAACAAAATTTTACTATTGCATTATATCCGCAATAATTTTCTTTACATTTAATTACTTATTTCTATCTTATAAATACCAATAAATACTAAATTTTTTATAAATAATATTGTTATAGTTATTATATAAGTTTAAGCAAAGAGTAATAAGATTTTGATTAATTATTTAAAGAGTTCACTAAAATTTTTTATCAAGTATCTTGTATAAGAGATAGAATTTTAAAAATCTAAAAAATAAATTATTATAGATTAATTAAGGTACTTTCTGCAAAAAAACAATTTAATTTGTTACAGAAAGTACCTTAGTTAAGAATGTTAATATGAATTTATAGGTTTAAGTTATAGAGCAGTTTCTAGAAAAAATATTCAAACTAATTAAAATTAAATATTTTTTATTTGAACAATGCTATAAATTTTTGAGAAAATAATTTATAATTTTTTTAGCGAGCCTATAAGACCGCGCGCGAGACTTGAGCCGATTTGTCTTGTAACACTTCGCATAAATGAATTTAAAATTTGGTCTACTGGCGAAGAACTTTTTCTTGAGGTAGATTTATCATCTTTTTTTGGATGAGAGTCTTTCATTTTTTCTTCAAGCACTTCGTATGCAGATTCTCTATCAATTGTTTCACTATATTTTGAATAGAGCACGTCATTATCAACTAAATTTAAAACTTCCATAGAAGTTAGCGGAGTGAAACTTGAATGAGGGGGAAGTACCATAGCTTTTTCAACTATTTCAGGGCTTCCATCTTCATTTAAAAAAGAAATTAAAGCCTCACCTGTTTTTAAATTAGTGATTTCATCTTTTAAGTTTAAGTTTTCATTTTGTCTAAAAGTTTTTGATACGCTGTCTACAACTTTTAATTCAGATGGACTAAAAGCTCTCAATTGATGTAGCACTCTGTTTCCAAGTTGTGAACTTATCTTGTCTGGGATGTCGAGCGGATTTTGTGTCACAAAGAATACTCCAACTCCTTTTGAGCGTATAAGTCTTACAACCTGTTCGATTTTATCTTCTAAAACTTTAGGCAAGCTATCGAATAACAAGTGAGCTTCATCGAAAAAGAAGACTAATTTAGGCTTATCCGGGTTTCCGACCTCAGGTAGATTTTCAAAGAGCTCAGATAGCAAGTACAATAAAAACATAGAGTAGACTGTAGGATTATTTATAAGTTTTTCTGAATTTATTATGTTAACAAATCCATATCCTTTTGAGTCAGTTTGCAATAAATCTGATATTGAGATAGATGGCTCGCCAAAGAATATGTCCGCTCCATTATCTTCTAAAACGAAAAGACGGCGTTGAAGTGCGCTAATAGTTTGGGGAGCGATGTTTCCGTATTTTTCACTAAATTCTTTTGAATGAGTTTGAATTAATTTTAGAATGGATTTTAAATCTTTTATATCAAGTAGAAGAAGTCCATTCTCATCGGCAATTCTAAATGCAATGTTTAAAACTCCGGACTGAGTATCGTTTAAGTCCATTATTCTTGAGAGCAGTATAGGACCCATTTCGCTTATGGAAACTTTAAGAGGCAAACCTCTTTCTCCAAATACATCCCATAGACGAGTTGGGAATCCTGAAAATTCAAAATTTTCTAAATTTAGCTTTGAAAGTCTTTTAGAAATATTTTCGCTATTTTCGCCGACTTTTGAGATATTTGATAAATCCCCTTTTACATCTGCTAAGATTACCGGGATTCCTAGTTTTGAAAAGTTTTCAGCCATAACTTTTAAAGTGATTGTTTTACCTGTTCCGGTAGCTCCTGCAATTAAACCATGTTGGTTGAGTTTGTTTGATAACATTACACAGTCTTTTTCACCACGACCGATTAATATATTTTCCATATGCACCTCCGTTAACTTGATTATAGTTTTAAAAAATTTTTTAGTAAAGTAAATTTAGAATATAAAAAATGCTCCACGTGGAGCATTAATAAATTTATATGAGTATAACTTCTGTAAAACCATAGCTTTGTGCAATTTTTTGAAGTCTTATTTTTTCTTGTTCACTTATGCCTCGCAAATATAGATATTCATCTCTGACACCAAAAGGTCTGTATGATATAAGTTTATATCTTATAGATTTTTCTTTTAAATAAAGAGATAGAATTTTCCCTATTTCTCTTATGATTTTTTCATTGTCTACAGAATCGAGAAGAACTGTTCTAACTTCGTCAAGCTTTCCGATTTCGGCAAGATATTTTAAATTTTTAAAGACAATTTCGCCGTCTTGTCCGGTTATATCAACATGAGTTGAATCATTAAAAGCTTTTACATCGAGCATAAATCCATCTGTTTGAGAAATGAAATTTGAAAAGATGGGATTTGAAAAATCAAGGCCGCCGTTTGTATCTGCAAGACAGTTTAGATTTAATGTTTTAGCTTTTCTAAATAATTCTGCAATAAATTCATATCTTAAACTACATTCTCCACCGCTTGTAGTAATTCCTGTTATAAATGGAGAATATTTTTTTATTTCATTAAATAGTTCGTCGACTGTGTATTTGACAATTTTTGGAGAGGAGTTTCGAGGGCAAGCTTTAATACATGAATCGCAGTTCACGCATAGTTCTTTATTGTAAATGACTTTGCCGTTCTTTTTTTTAATAGCCCCGTATTCGCAGTGTGGAATGCATAGTCCGCAACTGTTACACATATTTATAGTTTCAGGGTTGTGGCAATATTTACAATTAAAATTACAGCCCTGAAAAAAGATTGAACATCTATTTCCAGGACCGTCGACCATACTAAGTGGTATTATTTTATTTACATCAGCTGTTAGCATGTTGTACCTTACGTTCTAAAACTCCATTTTGGAAAAGTGCATCTTGAGCATATTGAACTGTATCATAAGAAACTTGCTCACCATTTCTAAATTTTTCTGCATCGCTTTTCTTAACTAGATATCCGGTAACACGAATCAAGTCGGCATCTGCTCCGTAAGAAGAAATATATCTCATTCCAAGCCTAAATGCAGCTTTGAATATATCCAATACTGCAGCCGGATTTTTCTTTGCTGTTTCTTCAAATGGGAAGTGGTCACCAATTCCTGATGGGAAATATTTGTGGAACTTAGCTGCGTTTGCTATATGTTCATACATATCAGGTTCATGACCGATTTGTATTCTTGCGCCGGGAGTTGTTCCGATATCATTTGCAGCACCAACTTGTGCGTGAAGCATGAACTTGTGGTCCCAGATATTTGAGTATTCGCTCTTAAATGAATCGACTTTTGCTTGAACGGCATCCATTACACGAATTCCCATTTCATCAGCTAAATCTGAATTTCCAAGGGCAAGTGGTTCGCCCGAGAAAGAAGTAAGTTTTTCAACACATTCAAAAAGCCCGACAACTCCAAAAAGTCCGACGAAGTTTTCTTGTTTTACAAATCCTTCTTTAACTAGGAAGTTTGATTTGAAAAAAGAAGTTTCATTTACTAAAAATTTAATTTTAGATTCCATCAGAGAGAGCATTGTTTCTATTACATAAGGCAATCTATTTTCGAAGAAGTCTTTGACGGAAGTGGATTGTTCAGCGATTTTATTTAATCTAATTCTTGATAGAGTAAAAGCGCCGCCAACTTGAGGTAGTGCGTTGTAGCAAGATGCTATACCATATTGGTTTTTGCCAAAATCATTTTGGTAGTAACGATGGTTTGCAAAAGCCGGGTTTGCTGAATCTATAGAAGCTACAATAGCTTTTTCGGCAAATGCATCCGGGGTAATTCCTTCTTCGTAAAGTAGAGTTAAGTTAGGTGTTGCATTGTTCAAATCGGCAAGTTCATCTAATATTATATTTCCCACAGTCGTTTCTTTAGGACCTATATTTGCATGGCAAAAAGAGTCATCAATTGTTCTGTCTAATTGGATCAAAAATAATCTTATTTTTTTTCGTACATCATCTAAGTTGTCAGAGTCTTTTACAAAAGGCTCTAAAAGAGTATCTAAAGAACCGATGTAAACGGGAAATCTGGTTATAGATGGTACATGATGGTAGAAAATCAATAGATTGGTAAGTGCTTCGTCCAAAGTTTTTGCAGGTGCAAGTCTCAAGAACTTAGAACCTTCTTTAAGTAGTTTTTCATAGTCAGGCAAAATATATCTTGGTGCATAAGGTGCGTGTCCTTCATCTAAGTCGCAAATTTCTAATGTTTCATATAAATCATAAAAATCATTTCCATCTACAGGATACTCAAGAGAATTTTCTGCCAGTTTTGCAAGACGAGAAGTTTGCTGTTCGTAAGTAAGTGAAGTATCTTTTATAGTATTTAATACTTCTTTTCTAAAGCTTTCTATATCAAAAAATCTTTCCATAATTTCCTCCTTAAAACTTTACCGATGTTTGTGTAAATTATACAATATAAATTAGAAAGAATAATATGACAGATGTCAGAAAAGGGGAAGACTTTGGACAAATTTTTAGAATCTTTTAAAGATATAAAGAGGTTTGAATTCTCAGAAGGAGAAACAGTCTTAGAAGAGGGTTCAAAAATAAAAACTATAGATTTTTTGATAGAGGGAAATGTATACATAAGCAGAAATTTAAAAGATGGCAAAAGAGTTATAGCAAATAACTTAGAAACTCCTCAAATTTTATCGTTAATAGAAGTGCTAAATGGAGAAGATGAAGTTATGAGCGGAGTTTTTGCCCTTAATAAAGTTGCGGTACTTAAGGTTCCGAAAGATGAATTTTTAAATAGACTTAGTAGCGGTGAACTAAGAGAAGTAGCTTTAGCATATCTATCAAAGTTTTCATATAACATAATCAAAAACTCTATTGAATATGAGGAGTACGAGGTAGAGAAGGCGATTTTAAAATACTATTTAAAAATATCTGAAGGAAGTGAGTTGGGAATTATAAATTTAAAAAATGCATTTGTGGCTGATATGTTTAGGATAAGTGAGAGGACACTGTATAGATATTTAAACTCTTGGGAAGAAAATGGTCTAATTTATAGGGAAAAAAGAAGTATAATAATTGACGATACAAATAGAAAGAAAATTTTTGAGTTTTTAGAGAAATAAAATAAACCCGATAAAAAATCGGATTTATAAAAATTTACTTTTTAAGTTTTCCCAATATGATTCATTTTCAAAAGTCAACTTTTTAATAGTCTTATTAGACATTCTAAAGTTGATTTTTTTTAGGCCTTTAAAAGAATATTCTTGACCATCGACCAATATTAAATTAGATGATGAATATCTTTTTTCAGGGACTATAGAAACTATATAGCTTCCGGGAATTACTATAGAACTTGAAAGTGACCTATAAGCTACACTGTTGACAGGAGCTATAGGAGTTAACTCATATACATTTAAAGAAGGATGCAAAATTGCTCCTCCATTTGAAAAATTATAAGCCGTTGAACCTGATGGAGTGCTAACTAAAATTCCATCTCCTGAAAACTTTTCAAGATGATTACGGTTTACATAGGCATTTAAATGTATAATCTTTGAAGCTTGTGCCTTAACAACTATTTCATTAATAGCAGTTAAAATTATTGACTTGGTGCGAGTGAAAACTTCTGCGCCAATAAGCTTTACTTCTTCAATAGTATAGTTTCCATTTTTATATGCTTCGACAAATTCTTCTAAATTTTCAGGACTTATTTCTTGGAAAAATCCTAAGTGGCCTGTATTTACCCCGACAAGCGGAATAGTTGAAAAGCTGTTTTTATGCACAGCTTTTAGAAAAGAACCATCTCCGCCGACACATATAGTAAGCTCTGCACTTTGGTTAAATGTAGTCGTTGGAGTATATCCATTGTCTATTAGAATTTGTATAAGTCTCGATGTTGTCTTTCGAGAATCATAATTGGAGTTGGATATTATATTTATAATTTTATCGCTCACGTTATCCTCCAAATTAAAATATTAGTAATATGATATAATAAAAATGATAAAAATTAAAGTGAAAAGAGAATGCAATGAAAATAAATGACAGTTTAATTTACGTAGTAGAAGAGCCTACATCACAAAAGGAGTTTATGAGAGATAAGCTCTCAAGTAGATTTATAAAATCCAGCATAAAGTCTAACAATATTTTTAAAAATGATGTGCTATCTATTAGAGATACTAATTTGAAAAAAGGAGATGTAATAAGAGTAGACTTTCCGGATGAAAAGCCTAATGGAGAAGTTCAACACAAGGATTTAGATATAGTATATGAAGATAGAGATATTTTAGTTATAAACAAACCACCTAATATGGTAACTCACACCTCAAGAGGTGATATGTCAAATACTCTTCTAAATTATATACTTGGATATTTTGAACAGATAGGCTTAAAGAGAAAAGTTAGGTTTGTAAATAGATTGGACAGAGATACTTCAGGTCTTGTGATAGCTGCAAAAAATAGTTTTGCTCATGCGATTATTTCTGAGCAGTTCCAAAATGGAGTTGTAAAAGAATATTTGGCAATGGTAAAGGAAACACCGAAAGATATGATTATAGAAGCACCTATTGCGCGAGGAGAAGACGGGATATTAAGAGAAGTTAGAGAAGACGGCAAGTATTCTAAGACTTCTGTAAAATTATTAAAAAGTTTTGGAGAATATTCTCTTGTAAGACTAAGGCTCTATACTGGCAGAACTCATCAAATTAGAGTGCATATGAAACATATAGGTCACCCTCTTTTAGGGGATAGTTTATATTCTGAGGACACTACATTCGAAAGACAGGCCCTACATTCTTTTAAAGTTATTTTTAATTCTCCAAGAGAAGGACATATCGAGCTAACTGCTAAACTACCTGATGATATGAAACGACTTTTAATAAAATGATGAATTTTAAATACAATATAAGAATGGTGTTAAGTACTTAGTTATTCAAAAGTTGAATATTCTAACAAATTGAAAAAAATGACAAATTAATATATAATATAGGTACTCTACGGTGAGCGAATATTCTTCATTTAATTCAACCGACAAAAAAGATCCGGGAAACTGTAGTCTTAATGGATAACAAGCCTGCTTGACAGGAAGTTAGAAATTTAGGGCAGGTTACCCACCTAATGTTGGGGCGGGTCTGAATTAATGGAGACACGCCATTGTGGAGCATTTTTTTTGCCTAAAAATAACAATTAATTTAAAATAAATATTTTATAATTTTTCTATTTATGATTATTATAATATATTGAAGGGTATTATTAGTTTATCAGAGATAGACAAAAACTTGAGATTTAAATTAAGGAGAAGATATTATGAGTTTATTTGATTATTTGGAAGCTAAAAAAAGAGAAGCAAGAGTAAAAAGACAAATGAGAGATGCTGGGAAAATTGTAGCCGGTGCATCATTAGGAGCTCTTTTGGGATTACTTTTTGCTCCACAATCCGGAGAAAAGACAAGAAAAGATATAAGCGATAAAGCTCAAGAAACTAAGGACTATCTTGAAAGTGCTACAAGAGATGCTGCAGATAGTATTCAGTTCAAAGCATATCAAGCATCTGAGCAAGTTAAGAAAACTTATGAAGATTTAAAAGAAAGAGCTGAACAAAAGAAAGCTGAAATTAAAGATGATATAGAAATTGCTAGAGCTAAAGCTAAAGCGGTAGGTGAAGTAGTAAAAGAAGACATGAAAGACTTGAAAAAGGATGTAGATTCTACTGCGGAAACATTAAAAGAAGGTGCAGAAAACATCAAAGAAGAAGTTAAAGAAGGAGCATCTGAAGTGGCTGAAGATGCAAAAGAAGCATCCAAAGGAATAAAAAAAGAAGTAGAAAAAACAAAAAAGAAGATTGAAGACAACAAATAAGTAGGAGGCTGGGATGCAAGCGACTATAAATGTGCAAGATTTATTGATGATAGTGCTTTATTTAGCTGGTGCAGGAGTTCTAGTTTACCTGATTTTAGTCTTGAAGAATGTACTAGGTATAGTAAAGAAAATAAATTTAACAATAGAAAACAATCAAGAGATAATAGACGATACTTTGAGAAAAGTTCCAAAAATCACTGACAATGCCGTTGAAATTACATCTAATGTAAACCTAATAAGCGGAGAAGCTTCAGAACTTGTTGTGATAGCAAGACCGGAGGTTGAAAGATTAGTGGGTACAGTTGGATCGATTACAAATACTGTTGACGATATTTCGAGATCAGTAGACCGCACAACATTGAAACTTACAAATACAGTTTCAAATGTTTCTGACACAATTTCAGATACAGCTAAGACAATATCGTTGAATGCAAACAATGTGGTAGATTATTTCTATATTTTAAAAGAAGTAGTTGAAGCATTAAAAGATGTATTTCTAAGAAACTGATTATTGGGCGAAGTTCTTAAATAGAATTTCGCCTTTTTTAGTACAAAAATATTTGATATAAATAAAGCTATTACTTGTAAAATTACATATCTAGAACGTATACTATAAATAAAGTACAGCTAACTTTTAAAATAGGAACGAAGTGATTTTTATCATGAGGTATAAGAATGAAAAAATATGAGATTATTGCAAATCCAAAATCGGGAAATGAAACTGCGATTGATAAAATTGTGCAAATAATAGAAAATATGTCTGAAGATGGTTTTAAAATGGACTTGAGATTAACCGGTAAGTCCGGAGATGCTAAAGAATTTGCCAAAGAGGATGATGGAGAAGACGTTATAGTTTTAGTAGGAGGAGATGGTACTCTTAATGAAGTTGTAAATGGAATGATAGATTCCGGAAAAGAAATACCTCTGGCAATTTTAAGTGGCGGAACTGTAAACGACTTTGCAACAGCTATGCAAATACCTACAGAAGTTGAAGAGTTTTGTAACATGCTTAAAGCAGAAAAAATTAAGAATATTGATGTTGGAATGGCTGGAAATAGAAAGTTTATAAATGTAGCCGCCGGTGGTATGATGACTGATATAGCATACAGTGTTCCGGAAGAAAAAAAGACGATTTTTGGTAGAGCTGCTTATTATGTAGAGGCGCTCAAAGAGGTTGTGAAATTAGGGGATAAGAGAAATAAAACTTATTTTAAACTAAAAGTAGAAAGTGAAGAATACAGTGCAGAGGAAGATGTATTAGCTTTTGTATGTGCAAACTCAATCTCAGTAGGGGGATTTGAACTTGCCCCAAAAGCTACAGTAGATGATGGATATATTGACGTTATGATAGTAAAAGATTTGGATTTATCTGAACTTCCAATGCTAATTGGAAACTTTACTAAGGGTAAACACATAGAACATGAAAAAGTGATATATTTTCAAACTAAAGAGGTAAAACTATCTACAGATGCAGATGTAACTGTCGATGTAGACGGCGAAAAAGCACAAAAATTACCTCTTACATTTAATGTTTTAGAAAAAGCTATAAAATTAATAATAAAATAGGAGGAAGTTATGACATCTACAATAAAAGACGTTGCAAAAATGGCTGATGTATCAATTTCGACAGTATCAAGAGTAATAAACGATTCAAAACCGGTTAGCCCGGAGGCTAGAAGAAGAGTATTGCATGCGATAGAAGTATTGGATTATAGACCCAATGAAATTGCTCGAAGCCTAGTAACCAAAAAATCAAATGTCATTGGAGTAATAGTTGATGATATTGGCAGCTCTTATGTAAGTAAAGTACTAAGAGGTGTAGAAGAAGTTGGAAGAATGTATAACTATGATTTGTTGATTTCAAGTTCTTTTGGAGATTTAGAAGCTGAACTTAAATTTGTTAAGCTTTTAGCTCAAAAACAAGTTGAAGGGATAATTGTAATATCTACTGCCCTAAACCAAAAACTTACTTATAAATTAGAAGAATCAAGAATACCGTTTATAAATTTGAATAAATATTATGGTTCAAACGACCAACTCGAAGTTCAAATAAACTATGAAGAAATAAGCTATGAAATGGTAAAACTAATTGCTACTAACGGACATAAAAAAGTTGCGGCAATAGTAATACAAAAAGACATAGATAGAACACAAGAAAAGAAAAAATTAAAAGGATATGAAAGAGCGGTCAAAGAATTTGGATTAGAAGAAGAAGTAATCTATACAATGGGACTTGCTGAAAAAGATGTTTTAGAGGTTGGAAATAAAATAGAAAAAGCAGTTAAAAATGGATATACAGCATTTTTCTGTTCACAAGACGAAATAGCTATACACGCTATAAACTATTTAGTTGACAGTGGATACAAAGTTCCGGAAGATATTTCAGTTACAGGATTTGGAGGAACAGAAATATCTTCAATATATAGACCTAAATTGACAACGGTTCAACTTTCTTACTATGACATAGGAGCAGTAGCTATAAGAAGAATATTAAAATCAATTGAAAAGACAGATTCATCACAAGATGAAACTATAGTTTTACCAGTTCGCATAATTGAAAGAGATTCCATTAAAAATATAAAATAATGAAAGTATGTGTCAAAATAAAAGAAGAACTTTTAAAAAAAGGTATAGAACAGATATGTATAGAAAGTGGCTTTGAAATAGTAGAAACACTAACTGAAGATGCCATACTCATATCAGATAAAATTATAGAACATAAAAAGCAAGTTACAATATTGGAAGACTATAGAAAAGCATTCCTCTCAACTGCAAAAATTAAGTTGTGTAGAAATGTAACTGCTGAGGAGCTCATAAAAGCGATAAGAGAAGCTGATATAGATGGAAAATACCTTCAAAAGGCATTAGAGGACTCTTTTATAGAGTTTAACCAAACTAAGTTGGAAATGGGAAAGCTAAATGCAAGAGAGAATATCCTAATATCTAAAGTTATAGAAGGAATGAGCAATAGAGAGATAGGGAGAACTCTATATTTAAGCGAGAAAACTGTAAAAAATAACCTTACAGAGTTGTATAAAAAGTTGAATGTAAAAAATAGACAAGAAATTATAAAAAAATGTAAATTTTTATTGACAGAAAATAGATGAGATGGTAATATAATAAAAGTCAACTGAACAAGTTGAAAATAGCCGAAAACTTCATAAAAAAGAAATTAAAAAGTAAAAAAAGTTCTTGACAATGAAAAATAAGCTATTGTATAATATACAAGTTGCCTCGTGAGAGCAACACTCTTGAAAAAACTTTAAAAAGAATTAAAAAAAGTTCTTGACAAAGGAAACTGAAAGAGTTATACTAAATAAGCTGTCTCTTAAAAAGGGAGAGCAAAGAACAATGATAATTAAATAGTGTAGAAAAGAATAAACTATAAGCAAAGCAAAAAAAGCTTAGCGGAAAGTCAGTGAAAAAACTGAGTAGCTAAGATCAAATAAGATATTAAAATCGAGAGTTTGATCCTGGCTCAGGACGAACGCTGGCGGCGCGCCTAACACATGCAAGTCGAGCGATGAAGACATAACA
>NZ_JAXDSS010000127.1:0-27706 GCF_034090345.1 Peptoniphilus sp.
TCAAAGGGTGGTTCTAAGATGGATGGGATGGCAAATCAATCTAAGAATTTACCTGCGAATGTTACAGAGGAAATAAAAAATCAAATTCAAAATTATGCAAAAGTTGCTTTTAGAGCAATAGATGGAATGGGAGTGGCTAGAATAGATTTCTTGCTTGATGGCGAAAAGGTATATGTAAATGAAATCAACACACTTCCAGGTTCAATTTCATTTTATTTATTTGAGGTAAGCGGAATTAGTTTTACTGAGGAAATAAATAAGTTGATTGAACTGGCATATAAGAGGTTTAATCAAAAGTCTAAAAATATAACCTCTTATGATTCAGATCTTCTAAAGAAGACAACATATGGAGCTAAATTATAATGATAATTGACAAAGTGTACGACAAGTTAAAAAACTCAAGTCCGATGACGAAGGACAAAATATACAAAGTATTTGAAATAGGTAAACAAGAGAGATCTGCATTTGATAAAGTTTTAAAAACATTGGAGAAAGATGGAAGGATTTTTTTTGATGGACAAAAATACATCCCTATTGATGGACAAAAATATAGACGTGGTAAAATCCAAGGAAACGAAAGAGGCTTTGGATTTTTACTTCAAGCTGATGAAGATGTATTTATATCTCAAAAAAACTTATCTTCTGCATTAAATGGAGATGAAGTATTAGTTAAGGTGTTAGATGCTTCAACAGGACATTCTCTTGAAGGAAAAGTAATACAAATAATTGATAGAGGGAATAAAACTGTTGTCGGAACTTTTCAAAATAAAGAAACATTTGGGTTTGTGGTTCCGGATGATGATAAGATAGCTTTTGATATATATATAGCTAAGAAAGATATTGGCGGGGCTAAAGACAATCAAAAAGTAGTAGTCAAGATAAAAAAATGGCCTGAAGAAGGTAAAAAACCTGAGGGAATGATAGTAGAGATTTTAGGTTACAAGGGCGAAAAAGGTGTGGACATAATGAGCATAGCTCGAGATATGAACATACCTACTGAATTTTCAAAAGCTGTTAAATCAGCAGCAAAACAAATCCCTCAAAATGTTACAGAAAAAGATTTTGCCGGGAGAAAAGACCTTAGAGAACTTACAACTTTTACAATTGACGGAGCAGATTCAAAAGATTTTGACGATGCAATTTCAATTGAAGAAGTTGATGATAATTTAAGACTTTGGGTTCACATAGCTGATGTCAGTCACTATGTCAAAGAATCTGATGAAATAGATAAAGAAGCATACAAAAGAGGAAATTCTTACTACTTAGTAGATAAGGTAATTCCCATGCTTCCGGGAGAACTTTCAAATGGAATTTGTTCATTAAATGAAAATGTAGACAGATTAGCTTTTTCTGTTTATATGGACTTTGATAAAAATGCAAACTTGGTAGGACATAAGATAATGAATACGGTCATAAATTCAAATAGAAGGCTTGTGTATACCAATGTGAGTGATTTTTTAGAAAATATATCTGTTCATGAATCTGTAAAAGGCTTAGAAGAAGATTTAACTAAAATGAATGAGTTAGCTTTAAAACTTAGACAGAAGAGAATGGACAGAGGTTCAATAGATTTTGATTTTCCGGAAGCATACATTGATGTAGATGAAAATGGAAAACCGGTAGATGTAAGAAGAAGAGAGCGTAGAACAGCTGATAAATTAATTGAGGAATTTATGTTGATTACCAATGAGGTAGTTGCAGAAGAGTATTTTTGGATGGAAATTCCTTTCTTATATCGTATACATGAAAAGCCTGATGCAGAGAGAGTGGAGAATCTTAATAAGGTTTTGAGACACTTAGGTTTAAAATTAAATACTCAAAATATGGCATCAAAAGATTTCCAAAAGTTGATAGAGTGTGTTAAGGGAAAAGATGAAGAACTTTTTGTTTCCACAATAGCGCTTAGAAGTCTTATGAAGGCAAGGTATTCTGAAATAAATGATATACATTTTGGTCTTGCAGCAAAATATTATTCGCATTTCACTTCTCCAATAAGACGTTATTCTGATCTTACTATTCATAGGATTATGAAAGATGTAATAAAGGGTAAATTGACAGAGGGCAGATTGAGATATTTAGAAGTGATGTTGCCGGAAATAGCAGACCACGTATCAGCTATGGAAAGGCTCGCTCAAGATGCTGAAAGAACTGTGGAGTCTGTGAAATTTGCAGAGTATATGGAAGATAGAATAGGTGAAGAATACCCGGCAATAATAACTTCAATAACAAACTTTGGTATGTTCGCTCAACTTGAGAATACAATTGAAGGCTTAATTTCATATCAAGACTTGGATGATTATTTTGAATATGATTCAGATAATTTTAAGGCTATAGGAAGAGATACCGGCAAAGTATATGATATAGGCGACAAAGTTAGAATAAAGGTTGTTGGAGCTAACATACTGAAGGGAACGGTAGATTTTGTAATAACAGAAGATATCCAAGATATTGATATAAATCTTTCTAAAGAATACAGGAGCGAAGAAGATGAGCGATAATACAATTGCCAGCAACAGAAAGGCAAGGCATGACTATTTTATTCAAGATACTCTTGAAGTTGGGATAGTGCTTGTTGGAACTGAAGTTAAGTCTTTGAGACAAGGCAAAGCTAATCTAAAAGACTCATATGCATCCATCTCAAGAGGAGAAGTTTTTGTAGAGGGTATGCATATTTCTCCATATGAACAAGGAAATATTTTTAATGTTGACCCTATGAGGAAGAGAAAGCTTTTATTAAATAGGAACGAAATTAGGAAATTAGAGAGAGAACTTACAATAAAGGGAAATACTCTAGTTCCATTGAAGTTATATTTGAAAAATGGAAGAGTTAAAATGGAATTGGCAGTGGCAAAAGGTAAGAAATTATATGATAAAAGAGATACTTTGGCTAAAAAAGATGCCGATAGAAAAATTCAACAAGCGCTTAAAGAAAGGTACTAAAAAATGGATGGTTTAGTCATCCATTTTTTGTTGAAAAATTTTCTGAAAACGTATACTTTATGAGTTAATAATGATAATATATAGTTATAAAATCAAAGGAGGAGTTTTATGAAAAATAGTAAAAAAGTGTTATTATCACTTATTATGTCTGTTTTATTATTGACATCAAGTTTCCAAAGCGTTTTTGCTGTGGCTACTCAACCTACAGATGTTGAAAAACTTCAAAAAGTTGAATTGCTTGACAAAGAAAATACAGAAGAAAAATTAAAAAGTGATTTAACAAGAGCAGAAGGACTTACAATGGTCTTAAAGGCATTAGGATATTCTCAAAAGGTGGCTGAAACTGAAAAAAATGTAAAATTAAATCCTTTTACAGATGTTCCGGAATGGTTTAAAGGCTATGCAGGATTAGGTTTTGATTTAAATCTAACTAAGGGTAAATCAGAAAAGTCTTATGACCCTGATTCAAATCTAAGTAAACAAGAATTTATCGCATTTATTTTAAGAGGTTTATCTTACGATTCAAACAAAGCATATAAAGATGCTGATAAAATTTCAAAAGAAATTGGATTATTGTCAAAAGATGATGATATCAATTCAAAAATAACAAAACAAGAAGCTGCTAAGTATATAATGGGAGCTTTAAATCAAAAAATGAATGACAACACAGGATACACTTTAGGAGAATACTTAGTAAAAACTAATGTAATTTCTGAAGAAAAAGCAAAAGAAATTGGTGTTGTATTCGGAGATGTTGAAAAAGATGGCGTTCATATTCTATACTTCAATGACTTTCACGGAAACATCAGTGAAGAAGTTACAGGAAAGAAGAGAAATATAGGTATGGCTAAAATGGTAGGTTATGTTAATGAATTTAAAGAAAAACATCCTAATACAATTGTATTAGCTGGTGGAGATAACTACCAAGGTACTAGCGACTCAAATTTAACTATGGGCAAACCGGTTACTGCAATGATGAAAGGAATGGGAATAGTTGCATCAGCAGTTGGTAACCATGAATTTGACTGGGGAGCTGACAAGATAGGCAATTGGGGAAAAGAAGGCAATTTCACTTACCTTGCTTCAAACATCTATGATAAGAAAACTAATAAACCGGTTGATTGGGCAAAACCATACATGATTATAGAAAAAAATAATTTAAAAATTGGTGTAATAGGACTTGCTCATCCTGAAACAGCTACATTAACTAAAGCAGAGTATGTTGCCGGTTATGAATTTAGAGATCCGGTTAAATCAGCTCAAGAATGGGTTGACTATTTAAAAGCCGGAAAAGCTAAAGAAGGTACACCTGATATAATCATAGCACTAACTCATTTAGATTCAGATCAAAAATCTGACACAAAAGAAATTACAGGTAATGCAGCAAAATTAGCTAACGAAGTTAAGGGGCTTAACTGTGTGCTTTCAGCTCACTCTCATAGAACAGTTAGCGGTAAAGTAAATGATGTTTCTATACTACAAGCTTATTGCTATGGCAGAGCGATCGGACAAGTTGACATTAAAGTTGATGATCAAAAGAAAGTAAACATCGATACTCAAGTATTAGAAGGAAATAGAATTAAAAATAATATTATAAAAGATAATGCTACTGAAAAATTCTATACAGAACTACAAGAAGAATTAAAACCTATCAAAGGCGAACTTCTTGGAGAAGCTACTGCTGAATTCACACACGATAGAAAGACAAAAGGATCAAACACACTTTTAGGATACTGGGCATGTGAAGTTATGGCAGAAAAAGGAAAAGCTCAAATCGCCATCCAAAACGGTGGTGGACTTAGAAGAACTATGGAAAAAGGTCAAATAACAATGGGAGATTTATATGAAATCATGCCATTTGACAACTATTTAGTTGTTATGGACCTTAAGGGGGCAGATTTAATAAAAGCCATTGACCACGGAATTGATATGCCAAAGACAACAGATGGAGCATTCAGCGGTTTAATTGTAGAATATGACCCTGCAAAACCATACGGAGAAAAGATTACAAAGATAACATTGACTGATGGAACTCCTATAGAAATGGAAAAAACTTATAGAGTAGTTACAAACGACTTTATGTTTACAGGTGGAGATGGATACGACTTTAGCAAGGCAACTAATGTTGATGAAACTTATGTACCGGTAAGAGATGCATTAGTTGAAAAAATAAAAGAGACTAAGAAATTGACTCCAAAGCCAATAGACTATATAAAAGCAGTAACTCAAACTGCTGAAGTAAAAAAAGCAGCTTAAATGAAATTAGAAAGTTTAAAATTTTAATGAAGAAAGGCCCAGTGATTGGGCTTTTCTCTTTTTAAGTGAGGAGTATATGAAAAAACTTATTTTAATTTTAATGATTTTAATGATTTATCCCAACATGGTAACAGCTGAAAAAGTATCTGCAGATTCTGAAATGAGAAAGTATTATGAAGACAAAATAAATGAAACTGATTATTTGATATTAAAGGCAAGAGTTGAAGAAATAGAATATGATGATACAAAAGAAGAAAGAGATATTCCACTCGAAGCGGATATAAGATATCAACATTTGAGGGTGAAATTTTTAAATGGCAAGTATAAAGGTGAAGAGTTAACTATAAAACATACTATAGAGCTAATTATGCCGGGAAATTACATATTTAAGGTTGGAGATAAACTACTTTTAAGAGTTACGGAGGAAGACTCAGTCATAGACACAGTGAAGATACAAGAAAAAGTCAGAGACAAACAAGTCTTGATGATAGTTGGGTTATTTATAATACTGCTGTGTGTATTTGGTGGAATGAGTGGAGTTAAGACACTTTTTTCATTAATATTTACATTGGCTATGATATTTGCGGTATACATTCCATTGATTTTAAGAGGTTATCCTCCTTTATTGACATCAATAATAATTTCAATAGTTGCAATAATAGGAACATTATTTATAATTGCAGGCAGGAGCAGCAAGACTACTATTTCAATAATAGGTACGTCGATAGGAGTTATATGCGCTGGAATACTTGCGGTAATATTTGGAAAATATGCAGCACTTACAGGACTTGCAGAAGATAGTGCAATAAGTCTAGCTTATATACCACAGTATAGAAATATGAACTATGAGGGGATTTTATTTGGAACGATTTTAATAGGGGCGATAGGAGCGATAATGGATGTTTCAATTTCAATAGCATCTGCATTGTATGAACTTAAGTCAATAAATAACGAAATCAGCAAAAATGAAATGATTAAATCAGGCATGAATATTGGGAAAGATATGTTGGGTTCGATGTCAAATACTTTAATCTTAGCTTATGTAGGAAGTACACTTCACTTAATAATACTGTTCATTGTATATAGAATAAGGATGACAGAGATAATAAATTTGGACTCAATTGCCACAGAAATTATAAGGGCAATGGCAGGAAGTATAGGTTTGTTACTGACGATACCCGTTACGGTAATAATAGGGGCAAATTATTATTGCAGAAAAAATAGGCAAGTTTAAAAGCTTGTCTATTTAATATTTAGAGATAAGTAGTTTTTATAAATTTGTTTTTCTAATTCTGAAAGACTTATTTTTTTTATATTAGAAATATATTCAAGTATATTTTTAATATAGTCACTTTCAGAATAACTTCCATTTATCCATTCGATGGAAGTTGGACCGTCAGTTTCAGTGAGTATTCTGTTTATAGGCAAAATATTTATAATTTCATCGGTTGTCTTTGAATAGCCGGCATCAGGGCCAATTGTAAAATAAGCGCCAATAGATAAATACTCATCAATTAAAGATAAATCTCCACTATACCAATGAATTATTGGAGTTTTTAAATCATGTTGTTTTAAATAATTTAGTACTTCTCTTTCAGCACCTTTAGTGTGAATATTTACAACTTTTTTATTTGAATCAGCCAGAAATAAAAATTCATTAAATATAATTTTTTGTTTTGAGTACATTTTAGTTCTCTTGTCCCAATGGAAATCTAAACCAATTTCTCCAATAAAATCACAGCTTTTAATTTCTTCAATGAGATTAGATAGGTTTGTATTTATATCCACTTTCCAAGGATAAATTCCAAGTCCAATTTTTATAAGCGGATTTTTTGAATATTTATTTTTTAATTCCAAATACTCTTCAAAGGTCATAGAATTTACAAGTGTGATGATTTTATCTTTTTCAATTGTATTTAAACCACTTTCTAAATCTTTATAGAAATTAAAATGGTCGTGGGCATTTATCAGCATAATTTTTCTCCTAAAACTAAGTTCTAGAAATAATTATAATATAAATTCAAGGTTGTGCTATAATAAAAAAGTAAATTAAATATATTCACTAGGGGAGCGAAAGCTGAGAATTGTAAAATGACCCTTGGAACCTGATAGATAATTCTAGCGTAGGGAAGTGTTAAATACTTGGACTTTAGGTTATCTAAAGTCTTTTTTATTTGGAGGGATAAAATGAATTGTGCAATTGCACTTCAAACTTTACCAAGAGTTGAAAGTGATGAAGAAGTAGTAAGAATAGTTGATGAAGTCATAGCTTATATAGATTCAACAGGGCTTGAATACTATGTAGGACCTTTTGAGACAACGATAGAAGGTGATTTAGAACAGATAATGGAAATTATAAAATTTAGTCAGTTAAAAGCTATTGAAGCAGGGGCTCCATCGGTGAGTTCATATATTAAGCTTGTATATAGCCCTGAAAAACATATTTTGACAACAGATGAAAAAATATCTAAGTACCATAAATAAGGTTTTTCCGGCGCTCGGAATTTTAAGTATTTTATTGTTGTGGCAAATAACATATATGTCGAGGATTGTTCCGGCATATATGTTACCCGGTCCTATAGATGTGTTAAAAGCATTTGTGTCTGATTTACCACTACTTGCAGAACATGCTAAAGTAACTTTAATAGAGGCATTTTTAGGGCTATCAATAGGAGTTGTTTTAGGGTTTATTGTGGCACTTATAATGGAAAATTTTAAATTTCTATACAAGGCAATTTATCCAATTTTGATAGTTACTCAGACAATCCCGACTGTTGCAATTGCACCACTATTGGTTTTGTGGTTTGGTTATGAAACGCAGGCCAAGATAGTTTTGATAGTGCTTGTTACATTTTTCCCGGTGACAATTGGAGTTTTAGATGGATTTAAATCTGTTGATCCGGACATTATAAGATTGTTTAAGTCAATGGGAGCAACAAAATTACAGACATTGTGGTTGGCGAAGTTACCTCATGTGAAATCATATTTTTTTGCAGGACTTAGAATTTCAGCAGCATATTCTATAGTTGGTGCTGTAATTTCAGAATGGCTTGGAGGATACAACGGACTCGGTGTGTATATGACAAGGGTTAGAAAGTCATATGCTTTTGACAAGATGTTTGCAGTAATATTTTTAATTTCAATTTTGAGTATATTGTTGATTCAATTAGTTGATTTAATTCAACACTTGAGTATGCCATGGCTTAAGACAAAAAAAGGAGAGTAAGATGAAAAAAATTGTAAGTTTAGCTTTGATAATGATGTTGGTTTTAGTAGGATGCGGCAAAAGACAACAAGGAGATTTAAAAAAATTGACATTTGTTTTGGATTATACGCCAAATACAAACCATACCGGGATATATGTTGCTAAGGAGCTTGGGTATCTTGCAGAAGAGGGGATAGAGCTTGATATAGTTCAACCACCGGCCGACGGAGCGCCGGTGCTTGTTGCTTCCGGTAAAGCTCAATTGGGCGTCGATTATCAAGATACAATAGCAGCTGCATACGCACAAGATGAGCCGCTTCCTGTAACTAATGTTGCAGCTTTAGTACAACATAACACATCAGGGATTGTCTCACTAAAGGGAAGTGGAATTGAAAACCCTAAGGGAATGGAAGGTAAAAGATATGCAACTTGGGGAATGGATGTTGAACAAGCTATGATAAAGAATGTAGTTGAGAAAGATGGAGGAGATTTTTCAAAGGTTAAATTAGTGCCATCAAACTACTCAGATATATTTACAGGTCTTGGAAATGATATAGATGCAGTTTGGATTTTTTATGGATGGGATGGAATTGCAGCTAAGGCAAAGAATGTTGATGTAGACTATTTTGCATTTAAAGATATAAACCCTGTGTTTGATTACTACACTCCAACAATAATTGCAAACAATGAATTTTTAAAAGAAGACTCTGAAATAGTTAAGGCATTTTTAAGAGCGATTAAAAAGGGATATGAATATTCAATCGAAAATCCTAAAGAAGCTGCTAAAATTTTATTAAAGGACAATCCTGAACTTGATAAAGATATGGTAATTGCAAGTCAAGAATATTTAAAAGATGAATATATTTCAGATGCAAAGAAATGGGGATATTTTGATTCAGCACGTTGGAATAATTTCTATGCTTGGCTATTTGAAAATGGCTTGATAGAAAAAGAAATACCGTCAGATTTTGGATATAGCAATGAATATTTACCGGACTAATATGGACATACTACAAGTAAAAAATGTAGACAAATCATACAAAGATAAAAAGATAATTGAAAATATATCTATAAGATTAAGGAAGGGAGAGATAATCTCACTTTTAGGACTTAGTGGGGTGGGAAAGACTACCCTTTTTAATATAATTTCGGGCGTTGAAAGTCCTGATAAGGGAAAAGTTTTTCTAAAAGAAGAAGATATAACTTCAAATCCGGGGCGTATAAGTTATATGCTACAAAAAGATTTGCTTATAGAGCAAAAGACAATTTTGGAAAATATAATTTTGCCTTTGAGAATAAAGAGAATTAAAAAGACGGTTGCGATAGATAAGGCGAGAGAATACTTGGAAATGTTTGGGCTACTTGGATATGAAAAATCTTATCCAAATTCTCTATCGGGGGGAATGAGGCAGAGAGCAGCGTTTTTAAGAACTTATTTTGCATCAGATGAAGTGGTTTTACTTGATGAACCTTTTAGTGCACTTGATGCGATAACAAAAAAAGAAATGCACAAATGGTACAAGGGTATCAGTAAGAATTTAAAGCTTTCTACGATTTTTATAACTCACGATATTGATGAAGCATTAGAACTTTCAGATAGAGTCTATCTAATGATTGGTTCTCCCGGGAAAATTGAGAATGAGATAATAGTTGAAAAGATAGAAGGGGATTTCACTCTAACAGAAAAATTTTTAGAATACAAAAAAGAAATTTTAAAATTGCTGGGAATCTAGAACTTAATAGGTAATTTAATTGTTAGAATTTAAATGAGGAGAGCTTGAGCTCTCCCCTTATATTTTCTTCAATAGACTTTGTATTAATTCATCTTCCAGCGGATTTTTATTTTTATCAACTTCTCCTGCTCTATTAAATATTTGAGTATCTAAGTCAGGAGTATAAGTCTTACCGGTTTTCTCAGCTTCAAGAGCATTGACAACTTCGTGTGTTTTTACAGCAAGTTTAGTTTGAATATCTACAATTTTTTTAGCGTGGACGCTATTTCCATCTAAAATTCCGGTGCGATATTCTTTTAAAATTTCACTTGTTAAGTCTGAAATTTCTAAAATTAATTTGTGACTTGTTGCATTTTCAGCCGGAACATTCATATTTCTTATCTTATCCAAAGTTGTTTGAATGTCATTTCTCAAGATTTCAAATTTACTTTCAATTTCAGTTCGAGAATATTTTTCTTCTCCGGCAAAGAAATATTTTTTAAGCTCCTCATTTTTAAAACTTAACTCTTTTAATAAGCCATTGATTTCAGTAAAGTATGGAGATTGGTTTTGAGTCTGTAAAATTACAGTGTATGAATTGGCATCCCAATCCACTTTTAATCCCATGTGTTCTGCGACAAATCTCAATGGGACAAAAGTCCTATCTTTTTTTATCACTGGAGCAACATCCATCTTCAAATCTTTTCCATTTACTTTAATATCTTTAGAGTCGAGTTTAAGTTCTATAGTTTTGTTTTTATCTAAGATATTTACAACTCTTGTCTCGTCATTCCACTTAACTTCGTAGCCGAGCTTTTCAGATATGAATCTTATCGGCACAAGGGTTCTGCTATTTTCAATATATGCAGAAACATCACTCTTTATTTCTTTTCCGTCCAGGGTGATTTTAATGTCTTTTGCAAATACTGGAGTTGCAATTAAAAGTGCAAGACAAAATATCAAAAATCTTTTCATTCTATAAACTCCTTAATTTATTTAGTAGGTTTAGTTTCTTTCGTAGTTTTTGAACCGTCTTTAGTTGCCGTAGTTT
The DNA here is from genome assembly GCF_034090345.1 of Peptoniphilus sp. Classification (GTDB taxonomy): domain Bacteria; phylum Bacillota; class Clostridia; order Tissierellales; family Peptoniphilaceae; genus Peptoniphilus. Next base: position 11,165 of record NZ_JAXDSS010000127.1, read on the forward strand.
CTTTTGTGGTCTTTGAATTTTCATCAGTAGCTTTTAAAGATTCTTTATCGGTAGTTTTAACATCTTTAGTAGATTTAGAAGATGGTTTTTCTAATTTAGAATCATCTGATGGTTTAGTGGCTTTAGTAGTGGATTTTTTAGAGTCTTTTGCAGTGGTGTTGTCAACAATTCCGGGACTTGACTTCACGCCAAACTCTTTATCTAAGAATTTAAGTCTACTATCGTCAGAACCACTTAGTTCAATAAATGCTGAATCTTCAGAAACAGGAGCTATTTTTCCATCTTTTCCATCAGCATAGAATAAAATATATTCACGATTTTCTTTAAGACCTTTTGGAATATCCAAGACTATGTTTGAAAGGTCTCCTCTGTAATCTTCAATGAAATTTACATCAGTAGAAGAACCTGCTGCAGTTATACGAATACGAGAAATGTAATCTGAGTTTTTAATAAGTGAAACTATGTCAGTATCTTTAATGTCACTATTTTTAGCAGAATCCTTTTTATCATTAGATATTTTCTTTTTATCAGCATCTGTATCTTCTGCCTGAGTAACCTTTTTCTCGTCAGTATTTTGATTTGTCAACACTTCAACGGTATTTCCCTTTTTAGTGCTTGTCTTATCCTCAGCCGGTTTCTTATTACATGCGCTTAGCATTAGACTAAGTAATAGAGTAGTTATTATTAATTTTTTCATGTAATCCTCCTTTTGTTACATTATACCACGAGTTTCTCAACAAGTAACGTCTGTATAGTAACTGAATTGTGAGGAATATGGTATAATAAAAAAGGTGATGCTATGCAAAGTAAAATTGAAGAAGTATTAATAAGATTGATGAGTGCCGGATATGAAGCATATATGGTTGGCGGTTCTGTAAGGGATATATTACTCGGCAAAACTCCTCATGATTATGATGTTGCAACAAGTGCCTTGCCGGAAGAAATAATAAAAGTATTTAAAGAATATAAGACTTTGGCTTTGGGCAAGAGATATGGGACTATCACTGTGATAATTGAAGATGAGCACTTTGAAATTACAACGTTTAGAACTGAACTGGGGCATACTGATTCAAGGCATCCTGATGAAGTTATTTTTACAGACGATGTCAGAGAAGATTTAAAGCGAAGAGATTTTACCATAAATGCTATGGCAATGTATGAAGGTAAAATTTTAGATTTGCATGGTGGAAGAAAAGATTTAGAAGATAAAATCATAAGAACAGTTGGCAATCCTGAAGAGAGATTTAGAGAAGATGCACTTAGGATGATTAGAGCAATAAGGTTTGCGACTGTTCTAAATTTTGAAATAGAAGAGAAAACTCTAAACTCAATTATAGACAATGCATATCTTTTGAGAAGCGTTGCCAATGAGAGATTAAAAATTGAAATTGATAAGATATTGCTTTCTGAAAGACCTTCGATAGGGCTTGAACTCTTGGCCAAGACTGATGCTTTAAAATATATAATTCCTGAACTGCACGATTGTATAGGATTTGAACAGAGGACTAAATATCATGACAAAACTGTGTTTGACCATATAAAGTGTGTTGTAGACAGTACAGAAAAAAACTTGAAACAGAGAGTTTCCGGGTTGTTACACGATATAGCTAAACCAAAAACTTTTTCTGTTGATGAAAATGGTCAAGGTCATTTTTATGGGCATGATGAAATTGGAGCAAAAATGTCTGGAGAGATTTTAAGAAAATTTGGTTATTCAAAAGCCTTTATAGGAAGAGTTCAAATTTTAATTTCTGAGCATATGAAGGTACATGAAGAAATATCAGACAAGGCATTGAGAAGGCAGTTAAGAAGAGTGGGTTCGGACAATATTTTAGATTTATACAGCTTAATGATTGCGGATAGAATGTGTACAACTGAGGGTAGAGATATAGATTTTTTACTTAAGATAAGGGAGAGAGCAAAAGGACTCTTAAAAGAAGATATTGCAAAAGAAAAGTTTTTATGCTTAAATGGCAATGATATAAAGGCACTTGGGTATAGAGAAGGAAAAGAAATAGGAAATATACTTAGATATCTTGAAGAAATTGTCTTGGATAAGCCTGAGCTTAACAAAAAAGACTATCTTATAGAAATTTTAAAAAATAGAGGTTAACATGGGTAAATTATTTGGAACTGACGGAATAAGAGGGGTAGCAAATCTTGAACTTACGCCTCAACTTGCATACAAAGTGGGAAGAGCAGCAGGATATGTACTTTCAAAAGATAAAAAAGGAAAAGTTGTAGTAGGTCAAGATACAAGACTTTCAGGAGAACTTTTAAAAGCAGCTCTTGTGAGTGGACTTATGTCAATAGGACTTGATGTAGAAGTTGCAGGAGTAATACCCACTCCGGGGATAGCTTATTTGACAAGAACAGGAGAATATCTGGCCGGAGTAGTTATTTCAGCCTCTCACAATCCTTTCGAACACAACGGAATAAAATTTTTCTCATCAGATGGATATAAATTACCTGATAAGGTTGAAGAACAAATAGAAGAATTGATATTTGACGATACAAAAATATATAAAAATGCTACTCATGAAGATGTTGGAACAATGACTTATAGTGAAGACTTGCTTAAAAAATATGAAGAATATTTAATTGAAATTTCAAATGTGGATCTAACCGGAATGAAGGTTGCCATAGACATTGGAAATGGAGCTCTATATAAAATTGCACAAAATGTTTTAGAAGAGCTTGGGGCAGAAGTTGTGGCAGTAAATGACAAGCCAAATGGAATGAACATAAACGACAACTGTGGTTCGACAAATCCTGAACTAATAAGAAATTTAGTTCTTGAAACGAGAGCTGATATGGGAATGAGTTTCGATGGAGATGCAGACAGAATAATAGCAGTTGATGAAAAAGGTAACTTAATTGATGGAGACCATATACTTGCAATCTGTGCAACTTATCTAAAAGAAAATGACAGATTGAAAAACAATACTGTTGTTGGAACAATTATGTCGAATATAGGACTTAAGAAATATTTGGATACAATCGGTGTAAATCTTGTTCAAACTAAAGTGGGAGATAGATATATCTTAGAAGAAATGATATCAAAAGACTATGTAATAGGTGCTGAACAATCAGGGCACGTTGTATTTTTAGAATATAACACCACAGGAGATGGACTTGCCACAGGACTTCATTTATTAGAAGTAGCAAAGAAAACCGGAAAAGAGTTGAGTGAATTAAATAATTTGATGACTTCATATCCTCAAGTTCTAGTAAATGCAAAAGTTAGAAACGATTTAAAAAATAATTATATGAGTTTTCCGGGAGTTAAAGAAGAAATAGAAAAAATAGAAAATGAATTTGGCGGAAATGGTAGAGTTGTAATCAGACCATCGGGAACAGAACCTTTGATTAGAGTTATGATTGAAGGCGAAGATAAAGAATTGATGGAAGCAAAAGCAAGAGAACTTGCTAGCTTTATAGAACTTAAATTAAATTAGGAGGAGAAATGGATTACAGAATAATAGCAGACACATCTTGCGATATAAGTGAAGAATTAGAAAAGAAATTAAGAGTTTTGTTAGTCTCATTTAAAATAGATATAGAAGATGTTGAATATGTAGACGACGAAAATTTAAACTTAAATGAGTTTAAGGAAGCTATGAAGCAAACAAAAAAACCTATAAGAACTTCATGCCCATCGCCATATGACTATCTCGAAAAGTTAAATCAATGTGAAGAAGATAAAATTCTAATTGTGACAATATCTGAAATATTATCGGGGTCAAACAATGCTGCCGTGATAGCAAGAGAAGAGTTTTTAAAAGAACATCCTGAAAAACAAGTTTATATTATAAATTCAAAATCAGCAAGTGCAGGACAATTATCTTTATTATTAAAGATTGATAAAATAATGAAAGAGAATCTCAGATTTGATGAACAAATAGAAAAAATAGAAAAAGCTGTAGAAGACAATCATACATTTTTCATACTAGAAAATCTAGATAATTTAATTAAAAATGGAAGAATTAAAAAAACTACCGGATTAATTGCAACAGCATTAAATATAAGACCTATTATGAAGGCTACCAGAGAAGGGGAAATTACTATTCACGAAATAAATAGAGGATTTAAGAAATCTCTACTCAAGCTAGCTAAAGAAATAGGGAATATAGCAGAAAATTTAGAAGAGAGAATTTTGGTAATATCTCATGTTGATGGCTTGGAAAAAGCGCAATTGCTAGCTGAAAAAGCAAAAGAACTCTACAAATTTAAAGACATATTAATAGTACACACTAAAGGACTTGCTACAGGATATGCAGATATAGGAGGAATTGTTGTAGGATTTTAATATGAAAAAAATATTTACAATTTTATTTGCAATTTTTTTATTAGTAGCTTGTTCAAAGAAACAAGAAGGACTTCAACAATATAAGACAAAGTATGTTGGAGATAATTCAAAAGTTATTGGAATAGTAAGCGGACTAAATTATCCGAATGGCTTAAAATATAAATCAATTGAAATTCAGTCAGAAAAAGAACCTTATGGATTGAATGTAAATCTTGAAGGTCAACAAGAGGCAAGTTTTTTTGACCAAGCAGTAGTTACATTTGCAATGATTGAAAATTTAGGAGAGCTAAGATATTTTAATAATCAAAAAGAATTGGGCTCTTTTTCAAGAGAGGCAGTTGATTTAATATTGGAAGCCAACGGAACAAATTTAAATGAATTAAATAAAGATGATGATAAATTACAAGAATATATAGATAAAGTTAATTTAGATGAGTCAAAATAAAGTGAAAGCTCCTTCCTTACCAATCATAAGGAAGGTTTTTTATATTTAATATTTTGAAATTAAATTTTGTTGTTCTAAGAGTAGAGAGTATAGGTATAAAATGAAAATATACACTTGTAAATGATGTGATATAAAAAACAAAAAATAAATATCCCATATGATAATGTATTATTGAGGGCTATTTCCTAATAATACATTATTGAAAAGCTGTTAAAAAAACGAAGATTATCAAAAATATTTAAAATAATAACGGGCTATAATGGATTAGAATTTTCCAATCTAACTTATTTAGAAAAATACTTAGTTTCTATTTACTAGCCTCATCCAAATTCACATAAATTTGATATTGAAATTTAGGACAGTATAAAAAAATAAAAATCAAGAATAATAGTGTTGACACTTTATCAAGATAGATGTATACTTCAAGCATACATAAAAAATACTTTTTAATATATGCAGAGAGGAGTATGAAATGATATTAAATCAAGATCAGCAAGATTTATTAAATGGGAAATATGGAGAAGGGGCAAAATTAGCTATGAAGGTTCAAGTAGCAATAGGAGAATCATTTGGAGCTAAAAGAATGGTTCCAATAACTAGAGCTCATGTTGCACTTAGTAATCAAGATGCGGATTTATGGTTAGCTGAGAAGTTAGTAGGATTAGGTGCAAAATGTAGAATATCTCCAACTGTAAATCCTGGATTTAGCTTAAATTGGTTTAAGGAACGCGATATGGTTGATGAAGAAGATTATAAAATGATGGAGAGGACTCATAATGCTTACAAAAAGTTAGGGGCTTCGTTAACTTATAATTGTACTCCTTATATAGATACAAATGTACCTAACTTTGGAGAAATAGTAGCATATTCTGAATCGAGTAATACTCCTTATGCTAATTCAGTATGGGGAGCTAGAACCAATAGAGAGGGTGCTAATTCAGCCTTGTTTGCAGCTATTACTGGATATGTTCCGGAGTATGGTTTACTTTTTGATGAAAATAGAAAAGGAACAATATTAGTGGATGTACAAGCAGATATGGAGAATGATTATAAATACCATATTTTAGGAATGTGCGGCAAAAAAATAGGTCATGGAGTACCTGTTTTTGTAGGATTACCAAAACATATAAGTTCAGAAGCTTTAAGAAATTTAGGAGCTCAATTAAATACATCCGGGGCTTATGATATGTATCATATAGTTGGATTTACGCCGGAAGCTCCAACCTTAGAAGAAGCATTTGGCGGTAAAGAACCCGAAAGAAAAGTAGTAATAACAAATGAGGATTTTGCTGAGGTTTTGAATGAAATTTCTGAAGAAGGCTCAAGAAATATAGATTTTGTAATGTTTGGATGTCCACATTTTACATTAAGCGAGTGTATACATATTAACTCTAGATTGGATGGAAGAAAAGTAAAGGTACCTATGTATATTTTGACATCTACAAGTGTTAGAGAGACTGCAAAAGAGATGGGAATAGTAGATGATTTAGAAAAATTAGGCGCATTTATAATACCAAGCACTTGTCCGGATCAACCTGTATGGAAATTTTTAAAAGATAAGATCGGTCTTACAGAATCACCAAAATGTGCATATTATCCAAGGAGAAGAGGTATTAAATTTGTTATAAGAGATTTAGACACTTGCATAGAAGGTGCGGTAAGAGGGGAGGTAGAGTAATGTTTAAAGTTTATAAGTGTCATAAAATTTCTGATGGATGTGTTGAAGCGGAAGTAACAATTTCTAAAGATGACATAATGTTTTATTTAATCCGTCCTGAGGATGGTGTCATGATAGAACCAAGTCATGATTTAGAAGGGAGAACTATGTCTAAAAAAATCTTGATGTTTCCTTCAGGAAAAGGAAGTTCAGTTGTTCAAGCAGATGGACTATTTCAATTAATGAAAAATAATAACAATCCAATTGGGATGATAGTTGAAAGACCGGAAACTGTTTTAGTAACAAGTGCTATAGTATTTGAGATACCTATGGTGGATAAAGTAGACCCTGAATTTTATAAAGATATAAAAGAAGGAGATAGGATAAAATTAGATGCCACAAATGAAGAAATAACTATTTTATAAGGAGAAAATTTTATGAAAAAGAAATTTTATTTAATTACATTGATGTTATTATTAGCTTTATCAGTAGTTGCCTGTGGAGATAAAAAAGAAAAAAATGATGGGGAAATAAAAACTGCTAATACTGATAGCGTTGTCATAAAGATAGGACATGTTGAGCCTGAAAATAGATCAACACATAGAGCATTAGTTGATTTTAAAGATTCTGTAGAAGAAAAGTCAAAGGGAGCAATAACTGTGGAAATCTATCCAAATGGAGCGTTGGGAGGAGATGTTCAGTTAACAGAATCAGTTGCAATGGGAACATTAGATGCAGCACTTCCGTCAACATCTGTATTAACTACTTATTCAAATGAATTTGGAGTATTGGATATGCCGTATTTGTTTACATCGTCACAATCTGCTTTTGATGCATTGGATGGAGAGATTGGTGATTATTTTAATAAAAAGTTAGAAGAAAATGGGATTATAAATTTAGGATATTCATACAATGGTCCAAGAAGTACAACTTCTAATGTTAAGACTATTGAAAAACCGGAAGATTTAAAAGGACTTAAAATGAGAGTTATGGAAAGCCCAATTTTTATAGATTATTATAAAACTTTAGGAGCAAATCCTACACCAATGAGTTTTACTGAATTATATACCGGATTACAACAAGGAACAGTAGAAGCACAAGAAAATCCACCATCATTAACTTTTGCTAATAAGTTCTATGAAGTTCAAAAGTATTCATCAATTGATGAACATGTTCATAATTTCCTAGCGTTTATAATGAATAAAGCAAAGTATGATTCATTGACACCTGAACAACAACAAATATTAATGAATGCAGCTAAGGAGTATGTTTCTAACCAAAGAAAGATGGAATTAGAGGATAATGAAAAGGCTATAAAGGACCTTGAACAAGAAGGTAAATTGGTAACAAATATTTTAAGTACAGAACAAAAGCAAAAATTTAAAGAAGCTTTGACTCCGATGTATGAAAAATATAAATCAGAGTTTGGCGAAGAACTATTTAAAATGAGCGAGAAATATAATGAAACTAAGTGATGGAAAGAGGTGGGGGAAACCACCTCTTTTAACAATAGAAGGTGAATATATGAGAAAATTTTTCAAAACATATAACAATATAGAAGAAAGAATTTTAGTATTTAGCTTAATATTAAATGTTTTAGTGGTTTCTTTGCAAATAATCATGAGAAGTGTTTTTAATACTTCAATATCATGGTCTGAAGAGTTATCAAGATACATATTTATATGGGAGATATGGTTAGGAACAAGCATAGCATATCGTTATAATGAACATATAAAAGTAGAGCTGATATATAGTATTTTTAAGTCTGACAGATCAAAAAAAATAATTGATATATTTATAAAGCTAATTTGGCTAGCATTTAATATGTTTTTAGTTTATCAAGGGCTAAAATTACTGGGATCAATGGCAGATAGAAATGCGCTTTCATCTGGAATGAGAATTCCTCTAGTATATGTTTATGGTGTTTTACCATTGAGTTCTACTATCATGTGTATACGAATTATACTTGATATTTTAAATTTAAATAGTATGGAAGAAGATAAGCTAGAAGAAGATAGGCATGGAAGAGAACAAAAAAATATATTAAAAGAAGGTGAAAAGTAATGGAAGCTTTAACATTGTTTGGCATATTTTTTATACTTTTACTTTTAAGTATGCCTATAGGATATGCAATAGGCATTGCAACATTGATAACTATGCTATCACATACTACAATGCCGACTTTAATGATAGTACAAAATTCTGTTGCAGGAGTGGATTCATTTCCACTAATGGCAATTCCATTTTTTATGTTGGCTGGGAACTTGATGAGTAGCGGGGGTATAGCAAAAAGACTAGTAGATTTTTTTGAAAGTTTTATTGGACATATAACAGGTGGATTGGGAATGGTTACAATTGTTGTATGTATGTTTTTTGCAGCTATATCAGGATCAGCTGTAGCAACAGTATCTGCTGTGGGAGCTTTCATGATTCCAGAAATGGTTAATCACGGATATGATAAATCTTTTTCTGTTGCATTAACTGCAGCAGCAGGAACAATTGGAGTTATTATTCCACCAAGTGTACCGTTTGTAATTTATGGAGTTGTTTCCGGGGCTTCAATAACTGAAATGTTTACAGCCGGATTTTTACCGGGGATATTAATGGGGATAGCTTTAATGTTAGTTTGTTATATAGTTTCCAAAAAGAAAGGATATAAAGGTAATGATAAGAGAAAAAATTTAAGAGATATATTCACTACTTTTAAAGAAGCCTTTTGGGCTATATTATCTCCAGTAATAATATTAGGCGGTATTTATTCGGGAAAGTTCACACCAACAGAAGCAGCTGTAGTGTCAGTAGTGTATTCGTTTATAGTAGGTGTATTCGTATATAGAGAATTGGATATGAAAGGTGCATATAATTCTGTAAAAGATGCTATTGTTGTAAATGGTGCTACAACATTTATGATAGGATTATCAACTGCGTTTGCAGCACTTTTAACAATGGAACAGATTCCTTTAAAAATAGCTGCTTTTATAACCAATCTTAGTGGAAATGGAATAATTATATTACTATTAATAAATATATTTTTATTGATAGTAGGGATGTTTATAGATAATATTCCTGCGACAATTATATTGACCCCTATATTATTACCGATAGTTGTTAAATTTGGGATGAGTCCTATTACATTTGGAATAATGTTAACAATGAATTTAGCAATAGGTTTTTGTACACCGCCATATGGCATAAACTTATTTGTAGCAAGTGCTATTTCTAAGGTAAGAATGGAGAGCGTAACGGGACAAATAATGAAATTTATTTTAGCACTTATAATAGTGTTAATGTTAGTTACATTTTGGAAGCCATTGACTATGGTATTTTTATAAGGAGAAATAATTATGTTAATTTGGATAATAGACGAAGAATGGTCAGATTATGATTTAGAACATGAAATTTTAGAGAAAAAATTTTCTAATGTAGAAATTAAGAGGTCTACATATGATTATAATGAAGATTTAGAAACTTTTGGGAAATATGCGGATGGAGTTTTAGCTCAAGTATATGCAGATATTCCAAAAGAAACAATAGATAAATTAGAGAATTGCAAAGTCATAGCTACATATGGAGGGGGATATGACAGAATAGATATAGATGCTTGTAAAGATAAAGGAATTAAAGTTACAAATATCCAAGATTATTGCTCTGAGGATTTAGCTGATTATGTTATGGCGGCGATGTTTATGGTTAACAAAAATATAATAGGGTATTCAAATACAATTAGAGAAGATGTTGATGCTGAAAAATGGGGCGCAATAGCTGTAAAAAGTTTAAATCATAGATTGAGCAGGCAAAAACTATTAATTGTAGGATTCGGAGCAATAGGCAAAGTTGTGGCTAAAAAAGCAAAAAGTCTTGGCATGGAAATATTGGCATATGATGAGTATGAAGATGAATCGACAATTGCAAATCATGGAGCAAGAAAAGTAAGTTGGGAAGAAGGATTTAAAGAGGCTGACTTTGTGAGCGTACATCTAAAAGGTGTAGATGCTAACGCAGATAAAATAGGTAAAAATGAATTTGAATTGATGAAAGAAACAGCTTTTATAATCAATACGGCAAGAGGTAAAATCATTGTAGAAAAAGACTTAGTTGAGGCAGTTAAAAATAGAAAAATAGCCGGCGCAATACTTGATGTTATAAAAACAGAGCCCCCTAAAAGCAGTGCTGATTCAATTTTAAATTGTGAAGGAATTTTTGTGACACCTCATATATCATACATTTCTGTAGAATCATTTAAAGCTCTAAAAGAATATGCATTAGGAAATTTAGTATCTGTTTTAAATGGTGAGAGGCCAAGAAATCTAGTTGTATAAATAGAGAATGAATAAAATTCACTTTACAAGATTATTCTTAAGGTTATAATATAGACAAAATAAATATAATTGAAAAATATTTTAATAATTGAAAGTGGGTTTAAATGTGAATAAAAGAGTTACCTTATCAGAAAAAGCTTATGAATATATAAAGTCTAAAATAGTATCTGGTGAATTTAAAGAAGGAGAATTATTAACAGAAAAAAGCATAGGTGAAGCACTGGAAATGAGTAGGACTCCTGTTAAAAAAGCATTTACGAAGTTAGAAATGCAAAATTATGTTAGAAGTATTGATGGAATAGGGACGATAGTTACAGGAATTTCTATAAAAGATTTATCAGATATATACGAAGCAAGAACTGTAATTGAAGTTGGTGCTTTAAGTAGTTCAATAAAGAGAATCAATAGAGAAGAGTTGAAAGAACTTATAGAAAAGTTGAGAGAAGTTTTAAACGAACTAAACTCAGGAAAAACTTTTTCGACAGAATATGCAATGGAATTAGACGCTGAAGTTCACAAATTGATAATTGACAATTCAAGTAATCATTATTATCAAGTTCTGATGAAAAATATAATAAGTCAAATAGAAAGGTATAGGTATGAAGCTTATGCACTTACTGATACAACTAAGGATGTTACAGAAGATCATATAGAAATTTTAGAAGCAATATTAGACAATAATTATGAAGAGGCCAAAAAAGCATTGGAATCACATATAGCGCATTCCTTTAGAGAAATAAGTACAGCATTATTTGACTTGAACATAGTCTGAGAAATAATTTAATATAGTGCATTAAGAATATTTAGCTAAATGCACTATATTATTTTGTACATCTGTAAATGATGTGATACACAAAACTTTTCACACTACCATCCATTGGAGTACTGAGCTCCAATGGATATTCTAAACCGATTTTTTATTTACTTTCTATTCTTTTCATAAAGTCTGAATTCTCTAATTAGATATAGAGAACCACACCACAATACTAAATCGCCTTCTTTAGCGCGAGATTTTGAGTACTCATAAGCTTTAATTCTATCAGCAATAGCAGTTACATTTTCAGTTTTCTTTAAAACTTCTTTCTTCAAATCTTCAAGTTCAAAAGCTCGAGGATTATCTATATTTGTTATGATTAATTCATCAGCAATAGAAGATAGTTTTGAAATTACATAGTTGTAATCTTTATCTTTTAAAATACTAAAGCCAACTATCAATCTATTGTATTTAAATGCTTTTAATGATTCAAGTAAAGCTTCAATAGCTTCAGCATTGTGACTTCCGTCAATCAAAACTTTAGGGTTTTCAGATATAATTTCAAGTCTACCGTGGTTTTCAGTATTGAAGATTGATTCTTTTATTATATCATCAGTTAAATTAAATTCATCTTTAAAGTGTTCAAGAACCATAAGTGCAAGAGAAACATTGTAAAGTTGATGAACACCAACAAGTTTTGTCTTAGCATTTGTAAAGTTTCTAAAAGTAAATTGATTGTTTTCAGGGGAAAGTTCAATATCTTTAATTTCATCCGGTGAGAAAGTAAAGAATTCTGAGTTGTGTTCACTTGCTATTTCTCTTAAAACAGACATAACTTCATGTTTTTGAGGATATACAAATACCGGACGATTATCTTTTATAATTCCGCCCTTGTTTTTGGCAATTTCTTCGATAGTGTTTCCCAGAATATTGACATGGTCCATAGAGATAGTAACGATTACTGAAGCAAGAGGTGCTTTTATAATGTTAGTTGAATCCACACGTCCGCCTAAACCAACTTCTATAACTGCAACGTCAACTTTTTGCTCATAGAAATATCTGTACATTATCGCAGTTAAAACTTCAAAATAAGTGTTGTGGAAGCCTTCAGCATCTAAATTTTCAACGACAGGTTTTAACTCATCAATATACTTCATAAAATCTTTGTCAGATATTTGAACACCATTTATGGAAATTGATTCTAAGATAGTTTCCATATAAGGAGATATAAATAGACCACATTTTGAAGTAGCAGAAAGAGCGCTCTCTAAGTAATGACAAGTAGAGCCCTTACCATTTGTACCGGCAACGTGGATTACTTTAATTTTGTCTTGAGGATTATCAAAAGCAGCGAGAAGTCGATCTATATTTTCCATAGTATGCTTTTCTCCGCTGGAACCTCTATTGTACATCCAATCTACATAGTCATCAAAAGTTTTTAATTGTTTGTTTTCTGTATTCATTTTTTCCTCGCTTGTAATAAATAACATATTAATTTATAATCGATACTATCAGAGTAAAATGAGGTAGTCAAGGGGTAGACCACGATAATAACAGGAGATATTTCAATTATATTCCTACATTATACTACTTAATAAGGACGTTAAAAAAGATGTAAAATTGCATTAAATATAAAATTAACTAGGGGAAAATATGATTTTAATGATAGATAATTATGACTCGTTTACGTACAATGTTGTTACGTATTTAAATATTCTAAAAGAAAAAGTTGTAGTTAAAAAAAATGATGAGATAAAAATAGATGAAATAGTAAAATTGAATCCGGATGCAATCGTTATTTCTCCGGGGCCTAAAACTCCGGAGGAATCAAAGATAAGTTTGGAGATACTTAAAGGACTACAAGGCAAGTATCCAATCTTGGGAATATGCTTGGGGCATCAAGCTTTTGCAGTTTCAAGAGGAGTTGAAGTTGTAGAAGGCAAACGTCCAATGCATGGAAAGATGAGTGAGATAACACATGATGAAAAAGGAGTGTTTAAAGATATACCAAATCCTGTAACTGTTATGAGATATCATTCCCTGGTTGCAAAAGAAGATTTATTTGTAGATGATAAATACAATGGAATGAAGATAACATCAAGAACAAGTGATGGAGTTATAATGGGTTTAAGAGATGAAACTATGAAAATTGAAACAGTGCAGTTTCATCCCGAATCTGTAGGGACTGATTATGGGTTAAAGATGATAGAGAACTTTTTGACAGAGGTAAGAAATGATAAAAACTAAGCACATTGACACAGACATAGCTCCTGAGGAGTTGTTATTTAATATAAGGGAAAAGAGTTATCCGTTTTTCTTAGATAGCGCCAAGGGGGATTCACATCAAGGGAATAAATCTTACTTTGGGTTTGAACCTAAAATAATAGTTAAATCTAAGGGATTTAATACAGAAGTAGAAGGACTTAAAAATTTCAAAATCCATAAAAATCCGTTAGATGTATTAAGAGATCTTATGAAAGAATATTTTATAGAGGACGATAGAGATTTTATCGGAGGAGCTGTTGGGTATCTTTCATATGACTTTACAGAAGAAAATTGTAATATCGTTTTAAAAGCTGAAGGGAATGTAGATATATACGATGCATTTTTTGGAATTTATTTCAAGGTTATAGAGTACGATAATGTTTTAAAAGAATTTAATATCATATACATGGATGGAGAAGATATAAGCAATATTGAAGAATTATTTTATTCTAGAGAAATAGTTCCTACTGAATATCATACTGAAGAAATGGTTAAGGGAATTACAGAAGAAGAGTATGGAGTTGCCTTTGACCAAGTTAGAGAAATGATAAAAAAAGGATTTGTATACGAGGTAAACCTAACCCAACAATTCAAAGTGAAAAGCGATAGAGATCCATATAATTTATATATAAATTTAAGAAACATAAATAAAGCAGACTTTATGACATATATGGATTTTGGAGATTATCAAATACTATCTTCATCACCCGAAAGATTTTTTAAATGTAAAGACAGAGTAGTGGAAGCAAGACCTATAAAGGGAACTATAAAGAGATCTGATGACAAAGAAGAGGATGAAAAATTAAAAGCTGAGTTATTAAACAGCGAAAAAAATGTCTCTGAATTGTTGATGATTGTGGACCTTATGAGAAATGATCTAAGTCTTTCATGTAAATATGAAACAGTTAAGGCAATTGAAAATTATAGACTTGAGAGCTACGAAAGTGTACATCATTTGGTTGCCACAATTGTAGGAGAATTAAGGGATGAAGAAGATATATACAGTCTTATAAAAAATATTTTCCCGGGGGGTTCAATAACGGGGGCTCCAAAACTGACAGCCATTGAAGCGATTGACAAGGTAGAAAAATATAAGAGAAATGTATATACGGGTTCACTAGGGTATATTTCATTTAATGAAAATTCAGACTTGAATATATTGATCAGAACGATATTAAAAAAGGGCGAAGACTGTTATTTTTCAGGTGGAGGTGCAGTGACTTGGGACTCAGAAGTTAAAGATGAGTACAATGAGTCATTGCAAAAATCGCTAAAATTAATAGAGGCACTTAAATGAAACAGCCGGACGGGATAAAATATGGCAAAGGACTCTTTGAAACCATAAAGATAAAAAATTCAAAACTTGAATATTTTGAAGATCATATTCAAAGGCTTAAAAACTCAATGGAATTTTTAAAAATTTGTTCTGATGGGATAGAAAAAGATATAGAGTTTGAAATTCAAAAACTCGATTTGAATATAGATGGCGCAGTTAGGATAATGGTTTTGGAAAATTTTGAAAAATATATTCTGTATGTAGAAACTAGGCTTACTGATTATACGGATGAAAAGTTTCAAAGTGGGCTGAAACTAAAATTAGTTAAACAAATAAGAGATAAAAATAATTTCTTAAACAACCACAAGACTAACAATTACCTTTTAAATCATGAAGTATTGGCAAAGGCCAAGTCAGATGGGTATGATGAAGTTGTATTCTTAAACCAAGATAGAAATGTGACAGAAGGTAGCTATACCAATTTATTTTTTATAAAAGACTGTATGGTTGTTACTCCACCGGTTGAAGATGGTTTGTTACCCGGAATATATAGAAAAAATCTTATCAAAAAGTTTGATGAAGAAAATATACAGTATGAAATAAGGCACATACCATTTGAAGAAGTAGAAAATTTTGACGCTTGCATCTGTACTAACTCGCTTATGGAGAAGAGATTTGTTGAGAGTATAGATGACATTAAATTTATAAAAACTGAATATACGGAAAGAATATTAAAATTATAGAACTCATAGCTTCTCTTATTTGAGAGGCTGTGAGTTTTTTGGTAGGAAAATTTAAACACAGTAGATATTAAATTAATAATATATTTTAGTTAAATTGAAGATTATAAAAGATATAATGCAGATTAATTAAAGTAAAAAAAGAATGTTTTTTTATAAAAAATATGTTATACTCTTAAAGTATTGCAAGTGAGTATCATTTGCATAATTATTATATTATTCTAAGAGAAATTAATTACTATTAACTCAGATGAGTTATTCATAGTTTTACAAATAAATATTTAACTTTCTTTAAGATGTAGAAAATGCACTTTAATGGTGGAATAATTAAAAAATAAATGTTCAGTTGAAGTGTAAGTATTAAAACTTAAATATAGATTTATAAAAGTATATTTAAATTATTTAAAGAAAGTAAATAAAATATAGCAAAAATGTAAAAAATATTAATCGAAATATACTGCTGTAATTTTAAGTAGTATTAACTTTTTTTGAGATTAGTGTGGGATTTTATTGTATTTAAAAAGATGTGATAGCGGGGGTGTAAGACGGTTTATTAAATAGTAAAGGGATATAGACAAAAGAGGTTTAAAAATTTTAATTTATTAACTTAAATAAATAATAGTTAAGGAGTATTATATGAAAGAAAAAATATTATCAGCGGGTTTAGCAGCTCTATTACTAGTTGGGAGCATAAACCCCGTTGCATATGCGCAGAATGGATTGAGCAACAAAGCAAAAGTAGAAAAACTGGTAAACAGAAAAATAGTAGAGGGAGAT
>NZ_JAXDSS010000016.1:0-9377 GCF_034090345.1 Peptoniphilus sp.
AAATCTTTCTAATATAGAATTTGAAATAATGAATAAACCTAATAATATTTTAGGTATAGAATATGTGAAAGCTCTTAAAAAATTCAATTCCGAAATAATTCCTTTTTCTATACCAAGAAAAAATGTAGGACATTCTTCAGAAATCATAATAGATGGATTTGCCTCGGCTTCAACTATCAGAAATATCTCCAAAAGCAAAAATTTTTCTGAATTAAAAAATCTAGTTCCTGAAAATACTTATGTAGCTCTACAAGAAAAAGGAAATGATGTTTCACAAAACTTTTTCCAGCTATTTAAATATAAATTATTAAGTGGCAATATAAATTTTTCAAACTATATGGATTATGAGTTAGGGCTCGAAAATAGACTATACAGTTATTTAGACACACTTGATTATAATGAATATATAGAATTTGTATCTACTAAAAGATATACTAAATCAAGAATAAGAAGGCTCATATGTCAAATAGTCTTTGATTTAAAAAGAGAATTTATTTTAGAATCAATTAATCATCCTTATGTCAGAGTTTTAGGTATGAATACTAATGGAACAGACTTACTTAATAAACTAAAAGAAAAAAAAATAAAATACATTACAAAATTTTCAGATAAAACTATTTTTTCAAAACATATAAAGAAAATTATACACAAAGAGGTTTTAGTATCAAATACCTATAATATGTTACAAAATACCCCATTAAATCAAGACTACAAAAACAACCCATATATACAAACTTAATTAAAAAGAAGGATAAGTTCATGTGTACTCATCCTTCTTTCTTAAAAATATATTATTTTTTTATAATTTCAATTTTATATCCATCAGGATCCTTCACGAAGAAATAATTAGCCGAGTTATCTGAAAGACCTTTTAAATCAGTCACATCATATCCTTCTCTCTTTAAACGTTCATGTAATTGAATAAAATCTTCACATTCTAAGGCTATATGACCATATCCATCCCCTAAATCATAATTTCCATGACCATAGTTATATGTCAATTCAAGTTCTTGTTCATCTCCCGGTAAACTTAAATACATAAGTGTAAATTTAGCTTTAGGAAAATCTTTAACTCTACTCACCTCATATCCTAATGCTTTTTTATAAAATTCCATTGACTTATCTAAATCTTTTACTCTAATCATTGTATGCAAAGTTTTCATAATTCAACTCCTCGCTATACCCCTCTCATTTCAGGGTCCCATATATATTTATGAATTTGCAATTGAAGTCTTGCATTTATTCTGTAATTTTTCATGCATTCAACCAGTTTATCTATATCAGCTCCATAAACTGGAGACAAAAAGATTTGTGCATCCGTTGGATACAATTTCATAACTTTTTGAACAAAATTCATATCAATTTCATCAGCCACAACAAACTTTACTACATCATTTTTCCTTAACAAGTTTAGATTTTCAAATAAATTAAACTCTTCCATTTTAGATGTAGGTGTTTTTATATCTAATATTACATTCACATTATCCAGTAAGTATTTTGAAACATCTTTACTTCCGTTTGTCTCTATATCAATTTCATATCCAAAATTTAAAAGACATCTAATAAGCTCTTCTAAATCTTGAGCTAAAGGCTCTCCTCCTGTTATTGTAACATGCTTTATTTCGTATAATTCAATTTCATCAATAATTTCATCAACACTTAAAAAGTTACCAGCTCTACTTAAAGCATACTCTGTATCACAATAAGAGCATCTTAAATTACAATAATTAAGTCTAATAAACACACTTAATTTACCACTATTAGGTCCTTCTCCATCTATGCTATAAAAAATTTCATTTACATCATACTTCATAGATTGCAACATTTCCTTCACTTTCTTGAACCTCTACCATATAACATTTCTCCCCGATTTCATCAGCAATCCACTTAGCTATATTTTCTGCTGTAGGGTTATATGGAATCACATCATTTAAATATACATGATCCAATCTTTTATGAATTTTATTCTTTATATGCGTAAAATCATATACCATTCCATTTTCATCTAAATTTTCCGATTCACAATATATATTTACAATCCAATTGTGCCCATGTAAATTTTGACACTTACTTTCATAATTCAAATCTAATTTATGAGCTGCACTTATTTCCAAAGTCTTCTTTATTTTAAACATAACTTTTACCTCAAATTTTATAAATAATTAATATAATACCCACATTATTTCAAATTACATAAGTAAAAAACCTCTGTAAATAATTCACAGAGGTTATACTACTGGTGCGCCTTAGAGGATTCGAACCCCTGACCTTCTGGTCCGTAGCTAAGGCTTATTTCTCTGTATTTAAACCTTTTTAGCGTTTTTTGTAATCTACAATTGTGATACACCAAAAATTTTTCTGGCACTTTTCAATATTTCAAATTAAATTATTTTTACTATTAGAAAATTATACAATACTTTTTATCATATATATACATTTTTCTTTTCTTATTTACAACAAAAAAGAGTGACATTAAACACTCTTTTTAATCTTATTTTTTTAATCTTTTGTCAGAGTCTTTTTTAAAGATATTCTTTCCGCTTTTTATATTAGATTTTAAATTATTCTTTAATCCAAATAAATTTAAATATTTAATCCCTTCAGAATATAATTCTAATATTTTTAACTTCCATCCCTCTTTAAACGGTAAATTTTTTGAGTTATTAAATTTCTTTTTAAATTCACTCGTTGATTCTTGTTTACAGTTAAAAATACTGCATAATTCTTTAAATGAACTTATTCTTTCACTACACCTTACAAATTCATCTTCCAAATTTTTACTTTCTATCAAAATATATTTTTTCTTTGACAAAATAGATTTAAAATTTTCATCTAGCTTTTCTATGCATTGATTTTGAGAGTTGTTTTTACATAAAACATCTATATCAAAAACAAAACAAGCTATATCATATTTTTTACCTGTAATATTTTTCTTTATTTTTTCTTGTAATACATTACAAACTTTAATTTCCATTGGAGATGTTAAATAATCTTTAAATTCTTCAAAAAAATGCTTTTCATTTTCTCCTTCTACAATCAAAATATTTTTTTGCCCCATAACTACTCCCAAAAATCATCTAAATCAGGATTTGTATTAAAATAATTATTTTGTACATATTCTATTAATTTTCTATCATTTTTGTTTAATTTTTTTTCAGGATTAACGCACATAGTTCCATCGTTACCGCGAACTAGAAAAGTAAATGAATGAATTGGAATGTTTAAATCCAATTCATTTTCATTGTGTGTGGTTATAAAAAGCTGAATATCATTATCTTTTATTTCATTAGCTTTTTATATAAGCTTTAAAATCATAGTGCTTGATAATTTCGTATGCATGTAAGCCATTTGTTCATCCAAATAAACAACTCCTGGATATTTATATAAGTCGCTTATTATATAAGACAATTCTATAGATTCAATTGTTCCTTGTGACAATCTATTGTTCTCTATATTTTTTATATCTCCATCCTTAACTAAAATTTTATCTCCATTTTTAAATATAATATAGTAATCTTTTTGTTCTTCCTCAGTTTCTTCCTGCAAATCTTTTGATATTATAGATCTTACCTCTTTCACTGAATTATCAATTATTTTTAAATTTTTTTCAACTTTAAATAATAACTCATCATCTATTTCTTTATCAACTTTGGACTTATCTGTAAAAGAAGCAAACCTATAATAAAATGGCATATTCAAAAGAAAATAAGTTTTATATTTAACTTCACTTTTAAATTTACCATCACAAACCTTACTTAATATAGGAAGTTCATCATTCATATTCTCTAATTCAATTGTTTCTTCAAAAAAATCTACTTCATCTAAAGCTTTAAAGGCTGCCTTCAAATTATAGTCTTTTAATAATTTTATATGCCTTAGTTTCTCTTTAATATTGTGATTTTCTATTTCGAGCTCATATTCAAACATATAGTTATTGATAACAAATATAATTTTAAAAGAAGCTTTTTTATCTTTATCGTATACATTATTAATAAATGTACAAGATCTACCTATTAAAAAATTTTGTACTGAGCATAAAAATTTTCCTAAAGCTGTTTTTCCACTAGCATTAGCGCCCATAATAATATTTACTCTTTTATATTTTATTTTTGGAGCATATACTAGACATTCATTTTCAATTATTGAGCGTGATAATTTTCTAGGAAAAGTAAAATCTATATTAAACTTTTCAAAGGTATAGAAATTGTCAATTGCTAAATTTATAAAAATCATAGTTACCCCCTTTTACTAAAGGATATCACTAAAATTTCAAAATATCAATCTTAAATTCCAATATTAGGAACTTATTATAAACTCTAAAAATACTCTTTTCAATAAAAAGCCAGAGGATTATTCCCCTGGCTTAACTATCTTTTCAGTATTCAATACATTAACAACTGGCTGTGCTTCAACTTCTTTTTTCCACTTGTTTAACTCTAATACACAAGCTTCTATCATGGCATCAAGTTCATCATCTTTTATTTTAATTCCATGGTCTTTAAGATATTGAATTACATATTCTTTTTTCAAACTGCCTTGACCACGCTTAGAATAAATTTGTTCAGCAGCATTAACTGCAATCTTAACAATATCTAGTGTATTATTAATTTTTTGCTGTCCGTACTTTTGTTTTAAAAGCGGAATTACTATCCCAGTAATCACTATAGATACCAAACTCAAAATTACATAAAATATATCAATTGTTTTCATTTTTTACTTTCTCCTTTCAAAAAAACGCTCTATATATTGAATTGTAAGAGCATTTTATTTATTAACTAATACAATTACATGACTTTCAATTTAAAATTAAAAATAGACCCATTTATTTTAAAATGAGCCTATTTTAGCTAAATTTCTTCTTTATTTTTCAATTCTTCTTTAAGTTCTTTCAATAATTCTTCTTTTTTATCCCAAATCTTTAAATTTTTATATTCTTGGTTTTGTTTAAGTTGTTGATGTACTCCCACTGCAGAATATCCTAAAAAAATCCCTTGCCCTATTCCAGTCAGTAACCATACTATTAGCTGCGGTTTAGTCATTGGATCATACCGATTAGCAACCGATATTAACAATGCCATAGGTATTCCTGCAATTGCTAAAATAGGAGGTATCAATGTATCAGATACCCTATGACTTCTTTTTAACAATGACCCTAGAGCCATCATCACAGGAATAGCAAAGATTAATTCGGGAGATAAATATTCTTTAATTGCTGACACAATTCCGTCCATGATTATTATCACTCCCTAATTATTTATTCTTAAGTATTACTTCTTGTTTGTCTTGGTCCCATCCTACTTCAAGTCCCAAAACTTCTGCTAAATCTCTTATGGCCACATAGTTGGTTCCTTGTATATTCTTACCTCTTAGTTCTTTTATTTTTCCGTTTAAAACTACTTTAACTTTATCTTGTTCCATAATTTTTTTAGATACCTCCTCAATTCTTTTATCTAAATCTTTTTGTTGTGCTTGCACTACTCCAAATGTGCTGTTTTTGCTTAAGTCAATTGGCATTTTAATAGGTTCTTTTATTAATTCTTTCATTTCATGCCATTTAGCCCAATTGTTATCTCTAAGCACATGAGGACAGTCTTTCTTACTCACGTCATAATGTCTGCATACATTGTTAGCAGGTATGTTAAATTTCTTCATTAGATTTTTTACTAATTCAATTGTATTTTGATATACAACGTTGAAATCTCCATCACTATTTACGCACATCTCAATTGATATAGATGTTCTATTTTGAACTCCGTTAAGTGCTCTCCCATATCCTTGATTGTCGCCACAATGCCAAGCAGAAAATGAATCTCCTACTATTTGTACAATTCTTTTATCATCTACAAAATAGTGAGCACTTGCGTTTCTATTACAAGCATTAAAATATCTAAAGTGTGCTAATGCATCTGCTCCTCTTGAATAGTTTCCAGTGTAATGAATAACTATATATTTAATTTTTCCGCCTTTTCTTGAACTGTAATTATATTTAATTGGTTTAAATAAAAATTCAAACATTTCTACCTCCTATTTAAATATCCCGTGTTGAACTGCATAAAAAAAGAAGCCTACAAAGCTTCCTACTGCTAGTCCCATTCCCCAACGTAAAGTTGTTATAAGACTATCCATTTTATCTATTAAGTTTTCTATCTTTCCATCTGTCCTACTATTGTGTTGTTCTATTGCATCAATCCTTTTTGAGTGGTCGTTTATTCTTATTTCATTCCTATTAACTTTTTCTAACAGATGCTGTCTATATATTTCACATTGTTTTTCATCCATAATTCACCTCGTTTTGAAACACTAAAAAAGACAACCCCTAAGGATTGCCTATCCTCTAAAATAATTCACTATGTGAACCAGTTCTATTTAAAATTAATATTAAATTATCTTCTACCTTTTCATAAATCAACAACCAATCAGGTCCGATATGGCACTCTCTGCACCCTGTATAATTGCCTATCAATTTATGGTCTTTATATTTTCCATCTAAAACTATATCATTTGCCAAACATTCCACAACAAAATATAGTTTTTCTATATCTAGCCCAGACTTTTTTATCTTTTTTAAATCTTTTTTAAAGCTAGACCTAATTTGAATCTTTCTTTTCATAAACTATCCACAAAATTTTTAAAATCATCCATATTGTCAAACTCTGCAACTATAGGATTTGTTTCTTTTATCTCAAAAGGAATTTTTCTATCATTAACAACAGCCTTAGCAAATACATTAAATGCAGTTGACATACTCATCCCCATAGAATCACAAACCCTTGAAAATTCATTTTTTAAATTTTCTTCCAGTCTAATATTTAAATTTACATTTGCCATATAATCATCCCCTTAAGATAATTATATCATTTTACACGCATTTGTAAATAAATATTACATTTTAATTATAAGGGCAACAAAAAAGACAGTAGCTTTAATGTTGCCCCGTCTTTTTTTAACCTTGTGTTAGTCCTGTTTCTTTAAGAACTTCTTCTACTGCAGATTTAATACCAAAGATTGTTGGTACTTGTTCTAAAGTATAAGTACCTGCCATAACAAGCGTCACCCAGCACTTCACAACTGCACTGTCTTTGCCTAATTTAAACATTATAGTCACCTCACTTTCCTTCAATTATATTTGTAACAACTTCTTTGAGATTCCAAAGTTTCGGAACATCTTTTAAAGTTTTTGTGCCACTTTCAATTAGCATTACCCAACACTTTACTATCATACTATCTTTTGTAAAATTCATTACTGCATACCTCCTGTAAGTCCTATAGCAATCATATTTGTAAGTTCTGCAATTGCTTTTAAATTATCTTCTTCCTGTTTCTGTATCATTGTTGTGATTTCAGTAACAAGCATTGCTCTTTGCATTTCATCCATCTCTTTAGTTTTGCTTAATTCTTCAAGTTTTTTTACTATTTCAGGATCCGTTACCTTAGCAATAACTTTATTTACTTGTCCATCCTTTAATTTTTGTACTTCGCTTAAAGGAATATTATCCCCTTTAACAATTAAACCCATTATTCATAACCTCCTGAAATCCCTCTCACAACACTCTTAACATCATCAGAACTATTTTTTGTAACAGTCACCCAAATAGCAAGCTCCCAAGTATCAGCTGTCTTAGTTGTGTTGGTAAACTGATACACAAGTTTTGCCAAAGCCTTTTGAGTTATATCTTCCCAAGTCGGATTTCCATCAGAATAATTGTTGCAAGCCTTAATGCTAACTACGTCTCCCTCAGCAATCATACTATTTAAAATAGCAAGCACCTTCTTAGCATAAGTGTCAGTTTTGTTTACCTTTAAAATAAATTCAAGCTTGTTTACCTTTTTAGTAAAGGTCTTTATCCTTTCAGACGTTCCGCCCTTATCATCTTTTGCGACGATTCGTATAGTATGCTTGCCTTTTGATAACCTAACAAATTTGTTTTTATCTATAGATAAAGTATTCATCTTTCCATCTGTAACATTTTCGTTAGTCTCAATAACTTTCTCATCTAAATAGGTTGTGCTGGATATTTTGTCCTTTTCTAAATCTGAAATAGAATATTTGAAAGTAAATTCTTTATCCTTTACTCCCAAATCTCCATTTGTATCGCTTATAATAGGCGGTTGATTGCTCCTTGTAAAAGTAAGTCTTCTATAAGTTATTCCAGTCTTACCATCATCCGCACGAATAATAATTTCATTTTGTTTCCCAAGCTCCAAAGTTGCAAGCTTTTCGGTAGAAATAGTAATACTCTGCTCTTCTGAACCTGCATTTGAAATGTTCTTTATCTCTTCTCCGTTTAAAGTCACAATCACAGAAACAGGGTCATTATTACTATCTTTGACAGTGAAAGTTTCTGTAAAAGCAGTGTTTTTATCTCCCAAATCTCTATCTTCGCCGCTTATTGTTGGAGCTGAATTAGACTTGTAAAAAGTGTAGGTTCTTTCAGCTGTAGCACCTGCTTTATCTTTAGCAACAATCCTTATAGTATGCTTGCCTAAGTTGAAGTTAGCTACGTCCACAAGATACACATTCTTAATACCTATAGAAATAGACTTAGCGCTAACCTTTTTTACAGTATCTTCAAAAATATCTACAACGATTGTGTCTCCACTATCACTATCAGATACAATATACTCAACATTAAAGTTTTCTGTTTTTGAGCCCAAGTCTAAATCACTACTGCTGATTGATGGAGCTTGATTGTCTATGCCTTTGTATACATACCAGTACCCGCCACTTTCTCCATTGTCTGGATAAGCATTTCTTGATGTTGATTTTACATCACCGATGTAAGAGCCTTGAGAGTAGCCAGTAACTTCTCTTATTTCTTCAATTTTGTAAAAATCTACAAAAAAATCAATAGTTCTTCCAGTACCAATTCGTCTTATTATCTTAGCTACTACAACATCACCTTTTGAAAAAATTGGAAAAGAAGCACCATCAGTGTAGATTAAATCTCCCTCCGATAACTCATAACAATCTTTTCGTTCTCCAGAAGGAAATAATCTAGGGTTATCTCCTAATCTTGGAAAACTAAGCGTTGTGCGTGTATCGTAAGGTTTACTTGCTAATCTTTTTTCTGTCCTATAATTAGCTTTCCTCTCATACTTTCCCCATAAATAAGCCATTTAACAACTCCTTTCTTGTATTAAAAAAGACAACCCCTAAGGATTGCCTTAAATCGACTATTTATTTAATTATCTTATTTTCAACAAAACTCTTAAAATCTTCCTTACTCATTTCTCCACTTGCAACCTCAAGTCCAAGCTTGATAACATCTGAATTACTCATTGTGTGATTTATCTCATTTAATTCTAATAAATATAGTAAGACCATAACCCCTATTCTCTTATTCCCATCAATAAAACAATGATTTTTAATCAAAGAA
>NZ_JAXDSS010000057.1:0-8787 GCF_034090345.1 Peptoniphilus sp.
GGAAGAAGACATAGATATTTAGAAAAATCAAAAGAAGTTTTTGACATACTACACAACTACACCGACACTTTAGAAAAAGTTTCCATAGATGAAGCGTACTTAGACCTATCAAATTCTCTTAACTCAGTAGAAGTTGCAAAACAAATAAAAAATGAAGTTAAAGACAGAACCGGTCTGACAGTTAGTTGTGGAATTTCATACAACAAATTTTTAGCCAAACTCGCTAGCGACTGGAATAAACCTGACGGATTAAAAGTTATTTCCAAAAATGATGTCCCCGATATTTTACTCCCACTCGATATAAAAAAAGTGCACGGTTTAGGAAGAAAATCCCAAGAAAAGCTTAGAAACATAGGAATAAATACAGTTGAAGATATGTTTCAACTCGATTTAGAATTTTTAGAAAAAATATTTGGAAAAATGGGTTATGAAATCCATCAAAGAATTCGTGGAATAGACAATAGAGCTGTAAATTCACAACGCAGTAGAAAAAGTTTAGGTGTCGAAAGAACTTTCCCCGACACACGTGATAAGTATATTTTACTAAATAAACTTATACAGTATTCGGCAGAACTTTCTAAAGATCTAAACTCCAAAAATTTAGGATTTCAAACTTTAACTCTAAAACTTAAAACCTTTGATTTTAAAATAAATACTCATTCCAAAACTTACTCACATGTCATAAATGATAAACAAGAAATTGAAAATCTTGCCTTAGAACTTTTCAACACTCATTACAAAGGCGAAAAACTTAGGCTTATGGGAATATCTGCTTCAAACCTTCAACCACTAAGCGCACTGCAATTTAACTTTCTTCATAATTGGTAATTTTGACTAATATGAAAATTTAATGTCTCATAATCAAATTTAAAAAGTAATATATGTAACATTACTATTGTAAAAATAAAATCTATGTTTCAGATAGCTTTGACAATAAAATATAAAACTGAAAGTTCTACAAATAAAAACTCAAGCACATTATTGAAATACTATTTTACGAAATCTACATTGTCTAAAATTTTAGCAAAATTTTGAGGATAAATGCAAAAAAATATCGTATGTAAACTCTTGAAAAAATAATTGGACTGAACTATTGGCGTATTCCAAATATTCAGAAATAATAAGACAGCTAATATCCACATCCCCCGAAAAAAATTTAATAGATAGCTAATAAAAGTAACAAAAAAACAATATTTTCAAATCACTATACCAGCCAAAAACTTGTATATAGCAAAACTAGAAAATTGACAAATAGAACAAAATTATGAATCAGATACTATCGCAACTAACAATATTTTTTGAAATCAGAATCTAAATTTTGATTTCATCGTAATAAAAAATTTAAAGAGTTTTCATCAAATAAAGGCTCCCCTTTGTCTGAAAACCAATCCTTGACAAAAACTCCCAAATTTTAAAAAAATAATTAAACAAAAAGATAGATTTCAACAGTCTGATTGTCTACCTTTAATTTTATAACTAATCTTAATTTCTAATGAAATGCATACCCTAAATAATAAATAGATAATGGTTAATATGTTACAACTCAAAGTTCGTGTAAATACTATTAGCTTTTCATGCATCTTAATATTTTCTCCAATGCATTTTTATCACTGTCTATATATATGATTTTTTCTTCACACTCATCATATACTTGAGCACACTTTATATGACAACCACAAATTATTATTACATAATCCCAATCTTTTTCATCAATGTAGTATCCAAAATAATACATAGGTAATTTCTCTTTTATTTGTTTATAGAGTTCTCTTCGGTCATACTTTGACTGACAACCTCCACAAAATTTTATTCCTATTCTCATTTTTGTTAGTTATTTTCTAATTTTTTGGCTAATTCTCTTTCTTCTTTATCTGCAAGAATTAGATTTAATAGTACACCTATACACAAGCCCCAAGCTGCACCTTTAGCGGCTATAACTGCTCCCATTACACCTGCAATACCTTTATCTAGTTCTGAGTTTGTCATATTTATCGCCAATCTTACACAGACAAACCCTTGTACTAACAATGTCATACTGAGTGCCGCTGGAAGAATTGGTTGTACAAAAGTAACTATTGGAGTTACCATAACTGCTATAAAGGTAAACCATCTAAATGTTCCCACCCCTGAAAATATACTTTCCATTTTTTCCGGTCCGTCTTTATATCTCTCTGCCACAGATGCTGTAACTGCGGCCCACAAAGGTCCTGCTAATGTTGGATATGCACAGATTAAAGATTCTATTAAGTTTCTTATACCGCTTATTATATTTGACCTGTTTGCATCAAATACTATCTTTTCATCTTGTCTTTTTTCGTCTGCTTCTGCTAACAATGCACCTGAAGTTACAAAGTCACCAAAAGCTATTATATAAACCACTATTGCCATAGGCAATGCTGCTAAAAATACTTCCTTAGTTGGCCAACCTATTGCAAAAGGACTCACTGTTTGTATTATCCCTGCAAAGTCAGGTATTTTTATAAGTGGGAACCATTTTACCGGTGGTATAGGATATTCTCCTGCCAACGGACCTACTATAACTGCCAATAGAACTGCCGGCAACATACCTAATCCTCCTATAAATCCAAATATTCCCTTGTTATTTTTTAATTTTTTAAATCTTTTCGAGAATAATAAATAGTATGCAAGTATTGAACATAAAGCTATTGTTATTGGAGTTGAATCAAATCTTTTTCCTGGACTAAACTCACCTATTACTGATGCAAATCCAGCTCCCATTAATATCCCCGCTTTTATTGAACTTGGAACTATGCCTAATAATTTTCCTGCAACACCTGTAAACCCCATAACTATAAATATTATCGCTATTATTAATTGCAATGCAATCAGCGCCTGTATTCTTTCAGGTCCCATCGGGAATGTACTCAAAAATGCTATCGTCAAAGGTATGGATGGTGTTATCCACCCAGGAACTACCGGATCTCCCCATGTTGCATGTAATGTATATAAGAATCCATTTATTATTACCATTCCCCAAGCTAGCTCAAATGGTATGCCTAATACGTCAGTTATTACTGGAACTGCTCCTAGACAAGTAGCACTCATGAGCAATGCTTGGAATAGTTCTGACAGTTCTATCCTATAATGCAATATTGGCAGTCTATATGTGAACATCCCAAGTCTAATCCCAGGTTGCTCCATTCCGTATTCTCTCTTCATAATATCTACCCCTACTAAATTTTTAGTTCATCATTAAATTTCATATTATGAGCTTTTATAAGTTCATCTCTAAAATCTGGATGTGCTATTCTTATAAGAGCCTCTGATCTCTGTCTCAATGTCTTACCTTTCAATTCTGCTATTCCATATTCTGTAACTATATAATCTACATCATTTCTTGATGTTGTAACTGCTGCTCCTTCATCTAAGCACGCTACTATTTTTGATGTTTTACCTTTTACCGTGCTAGGCATAGCTATAATAGATCTACCATTTTTAGCCATTGAAGCTCCTCTTATAAAATCAACCTGACCTCCAACTCCACTTATTTGATTTTTCCCAATTGATTCTGATGCTACTTGTCCCATCAAATCAACTTGTACGCATGAATTTATAGAAACTAAATTATCTTCTTGCATTATTATGCAAGGATTGTTTACATAATCTACCGGCATCATCTGTACCATTGGATTGTCGTTTACAAAATCATATAATTCTCTCGTCCCCATTAAGAATGTTGCAACCATTTTCCCTTTGTATAAATTTTTACATTTGTTTGTTATGACTCCTTTTTTTACTAAGTCTATAACACCATCTGCAAACATCTCTGAATGGATCCCTAAATCTTTTTTATCATCTAAAAAGCTTAAAACTGCATCCGGTATTGCCCCTATTCCTAATTGAAGAGTATCTCCGTCTTCTATTAGAGTTGAACAATATTTACCAATTTTCATTTCTACATCTCCTATATTTGGTCTAGGCAATGTATATATAGGTTCATCATATTCAACTATATAATCTATATCAGAAATGTGAATGAAACTTTCTCCCATAGTTCTTGGCATATATTTATTTACTTGAGCTATAACAATTTTTGCATTTTCACATGCCGATTTTGTATAATCAACCGATATACCTAAACTCACATACCCAAAATCGTCCGGTTTAGATACCTGCACCAATACTACATCTATAGGCATTTTAGTTCTAAATAATTTAGGTATTTCAAAAAAGAATGATGGTGTAAAATCCGCTCTGCCTTCATGAACTGCTTTTTTAGTATTTGAGCCTAGAAAAAAACCATTGTGCTTAAAGTGTTTTTCCATACCTTCATCACAATATTTTGCAGATCCCATAGGTACCATGTGTACTATCTCAACATTTTCTAGATTTTTATAATTTTCAACCAAGTTATCTATTAAATATTTAGGTTCTCCACATGCATGTTCAAAAACTACTCTATTTCCTGATTTAATATTTTCTATCGCAGTATGTACATCTACTAACTTTGATTTATATTCCTCTAACCAGTTCAAAATATCTCTCCTCACTCATGTCTAAGAAATGTTTTTGCATATTCCCACATTTTATCACTTATATCTGTATACAATCTTACGTCAATAATTTCCCCTTTAAATTCTTCTACCACTTTACTTTTTACAATTTCTTCAGTAGTTATTTGTGCTGATGGACAATAGCTACAATTGCCGGCTAAGGCAATTGTAACTACTCCATCTTCTATAGATTTAATATTTATTTTCCCACCATGAGAAGAAATTATAGGTTCAACTTTACTCTTTATAAAGTCTTCTACTCTTATATTCAAATCTTTATCTGACATTTTTCTCCTAATTATTTATCTTTTGAAACATCGACGTGTGCAATTCTTCTTGCCATTTCTTTTTTAGCTTCAAGATTTCCTTGTCTTGCTATCATTATTCTTTGAGCTTGTGGAGAACCTGCTCCGTGCATTGATTCTGTTCTATATCCAACTGCGGCTGTTCCTAAAGTTATATTTTCAATAAGTCTTAACACTCTCATTCTATTTTCTGTTGATGTCCCAACCTTACCATTTAAAAATTTTTCAACCCAAGGTCCTGTAAACTCACCCTTTAAATCTTTTTCAGAAGGCATTGTTACCATCAATCCTCCCGCTATATCTTCAGCTAGTCTTGCTATTTCATAAGGGAATCTTGTTACATTTTGCTTACATACGTTTGCAAGTAATAAATCAATTAAATATGCTCCTGAATCAGTTTTACTTCCTTCCGCTGAGCAAGCCAGTGAACAAGCCCACATAGTTTCGTTCAAATGTTGCATTTCTATAATTTTATCCTTAATATGGCTGGCCTTAGGAACTCCATTATAATCTGCTGCTAATGCTGCTGCTCCAATAAGTACATCTCCAACGCCTGTTTTACATGCATAAGATTGTCTATGATATCCTGCAAATCTCTCAACTAACATTCCTGCATATTTCCATTCTCCACACATAAATATTCTTTCATTTGGAACAAATACGTCATCAAATATTACTAGAGCTTCTTGTCCTCCATAAGTATTATTTCCAAGATCAATATCAGCTGCTTCTTCTAGTTTTCTTGTATCACATGATTGACGACCATAAATCATAAATACGCCTTTTGCATCAGTTTGGATGGCAAAACTTACAGCATAATCTTTATCATCTTCACCCATTGCTATTGTAGGCATAATTAAATGTTCATGAGAATTTATAGAGCCGGTTTGATGAGCTTTTGCTCCTCTTACTATAATTCCATCTTCTCTAACCTCTTTAATGTGGACATACATATCAGGGTCTTTTTGTTTTGAAGGCGCTAATCCTCTATCTCCCTTAGGATCTGTCATTGCTCCATCAACCGTCCAGTCATTCTTTTGACATTCAAGTAAGTACTTTTTAAATCTTTCGTGATAATTAGTCCCGTTTTCTCTATCAATTTCATATGTTGTTGAATAAATTGAATTAAAAGCATCCATTCCTACACATCTTTGGAAACAACTTGCTGTTTTTTGTCCAAGAAGTCTTTGCATTTTAATCTTCTTAACTAAATCTTCTCTACTTTGATGTATATGACAAAATCTATTTATTTTTTCTCCTGTTAAATGACTGGTTGCAGTCATTAAATCCTCGTACTCAGGATCATGTGCCAAATCATAAGTCATCGCAACAGAATTTATAGACGGCCTTATAATCGGATTATCTACCGGATTTTCAACCCTTTCTCCAAACATATACACCTTAATATCCAACTTTCTTAAACTTTCGATATACTCTTTTCCTGTCATTAACATAATAATTCTCCTCTCATTATTATCTTATTGCTTACTATATCTTACACTAATATATATAGCAAAATTCATGCCAACTTTATATTTTAAGAAAGCTCTATAATTAGGTCTTTTTGAAGTGGTTATAATTTAATTATTTTTAAATTATTTCAATTATGAAACTACAAATGTACTTTCATTTAACATCACTGTAATTAACTACTATCTTTGTTGAAAAATATAAATTGCAAATTTGATATTAATTCCAAATTTGCAATTCATATTTCTCATATTTTTAATTTTTTAATTCTTCTACAAAGTTTTGATTCTGTTATCCCTAAAATCTTTGATGCTTCTTTTTGTGAATTAGTATAATCTATAACTTCTTTGATTATCTTTTTCTCATATGAATCTAACATTTCGTCAAGATTACTTCCACTTTCAAAAATATTTTTCCTTTGTACAATTTTATTACAATTTACCATATCTTCCGGTAAATCCCATTCTTCTATACAGTTATCTCTACTTAAAATTACAACTCTCTCTACTATATTTTTTAACTCTCTAACGTTTCCATACCAATTATTTTTATAAAATATTCTAAGTACTTTATCTGAAAAATACTTTTTAGTTTTATTTATTTTATTATTTTCTCTTAAAAAATGTAGTGCTAAAGGAATTATATCTTCTCTTCTCTCTCTTAAAGGTGGTATATGTATCGGAATTACATTTATCCTATAATATAAATCTTGTCTAAAAGACTTTTCACTTACCATTTTTTCTAAATCTCTGTTTGTTGCGCTTATTATTCTCACATCTATTGGAATATCCTTATCTGCTCCTATTTTTCTTATTTTTTTATTTTGTATTACTTTTAGTAATTTTGCTTGAAGTTCTAACGGTAATTCACCTATCTCATCTAAAAATACTGTGCCATTATTTGCAATTTCAAATATTCCTTTTTTACCTTTTTTCAATGCACCTGTAAAAGCTCCCGACTCATACCCAAATAACTCTGATTCTATTAAATTTGCTGGAATTGCAGAACAATTTATTTCAACAAAAGGCCCATCTTTTCTGCTCCCAATTTCATATATATATTTTGCTATAACATCTTTTCCAACTCCAGTTTCACCTGTAATTAATACAGATACATCATAATTCGCCACTTTTTTAGCTTTATTTAGAATCATTTTCATTATATGTGAATTATATATAACCTTACTTTCCTGATCTATTAAATATTTAAGCATTAATATATTTTGTTCACTTTCATCCAACTTATCCTTTAATTCATTTATTTCAGTAACATCTCTTACTGTAGTCACAACTATAGATATTTCAGAATTTTTAGAAAAAATTGGCGTACTTGTAATTACGACTTGATTTTTATTATTTAGAATCTGATTAATAGTTACTTCTTCTAAATTCTCAATAACTTTTAAAGTCCCGGATGTATTTATAAGTCCTTCCTCTATCACTTGTTCCATTTTTTTGCCTATAAATAAATTCCTACTTGTTCCACTTATTCTTTCATATGCCTTGTTTACGAAAATTGTAAGTCCCTTCCCATCTGTTATATAAACTCCATCACTAAGTTTATCCAATATCTCTCTTAGCAGCATTAAATTATTGAGATCTTTATTTTTATCAAAAATTTCTTCAAAGATCTTATCTATATTATTGTCTGATGATTCTATAAATTTTTTTC
The DNA here is from genome assembly GCF_034090345.1 of Peptoniphilus sp. GTDB lineage: Bacteria > Bacillota > Clostridia > Tissierellales > Peptoniphilaceae > Peptoniphilus. The sequence goes on from NZ_JAXDSS010000057.1 coordinate 7,961, forward strand.
TCAATTAGATTCTCCTTTACAATTAGTTATAAATTTATAACCACAGTCCTTATTTATCTAAATTTTAAATTTCAAATCTATCATTAAGCTTTATTAAATTTTAATTATTTCATCTAAACACATTTTAGATAAATCTTTTTCTTAATGTACACTATTTTTAGAACTTATTAAAATTTTTATTAAGCCATCTTTGCCAATACTAATAATTATAAAGAAAGTAAATTTCAACATATATGTCTCATTTTTATAACAATTATTTATCCTTTAAAATAATTACTTTAAAAGATTAGAATATTTTGCTCAAACCAAATATTCTAAATTTAATTTTTAAATAACTTTTTATTCTAAAAAACAGCTATTCATTGTTTAATGCATCTATCTTATTTATATCATTTAATTTAAAATATTTCTATCTCAATATTAAATTTAATTTCTCCCTTGTTAATATGAAACAACTAATTTATATACTTTTTTCAATTATACTTAATTACCCTCTTTACTGCCTTTGAGTAAAGAGGGTAATTCCTATCAATCTATATTATTTAAATTTGAGCAAAAAAATAACTCACTAACTAGTGAGTTAAAATGGTGCGGGAAAGAGGACTTGAACCCCCACTCCATTGGAACTAGATCCTAAGTCTAGCGCGTCTGCCAATTCCGCCATTCCCGCATGAGTTATGTCTTAACAACAAAAATAATTATACCTAAAATTTACACTTAGGTCAAGTGTTTTAAAAAATATTTTCAAATTTAAATAAAAAATAACTCACTAACTAGTGAGTTAAAATGGTGCGGGAAAGAGGACTTGAACCCCCACTCCATTGGAA
>NZ_JAXDSS010000080.1:0-2354 GCF_034090345.1 Peptoniphilus sp.
CTGAAAACAAATCAAAAATGAACAAGTTTGTATATGAAAAAGCAACAGAAGTAAAATCTCCACTTGTGTGGACTGATAGAGCAAAGAGGCTTTTAAAAAGACATCAGGCAACAAACATTATATTTATAAGTATTTTATTAATTATTGGATTTGTGGGATTTTTATTTAATTCGGCATTAGGTTTTGTATTTCTAATTTTGAGTAATATAGTTTTGTATTATTACCAATACAAAGTGCTTGAAATTTCAAATAACAAGCAAGTTCCTGTTGAAGAAAAAATCAATATGGGATTTTATACTAATGCTCAAGGCAAGATAAGAGAGTTAAAAAAAGACGGCTTGAAAGTTTTGGGGATAACAGGTTCTTTTGGAAAGACATCTGTAAAATTCATCTCTGATACAGTTCTTTCGGAAGGTCTTAGAGTTAAGAACACTCCATCATCTTACAATACTCCAATGGGGCTTTCAAAAGTAATCAACAATGATTTGGATGCAAGCTATGAAGTGTTTATTGCTGAACTTGGAGCTAAGAAAAAGGGTGAGATAGACGAAGTAGCTAAGCTTGTTCAACCTGATATTGGAATAATAACAGCAATCGGGCCAACTCATATGCATCTTTTCAAGACAATAGAAAATATACAAAATACAAAATATGAGTTAATTGAGAACTTACCTGAAGATGGCGTGGCAATTTTTAATTATGACAACGAATATGTAAAGCCACTATCTGATAAGACGCAAATAAGAACTATAAACTATGGAATAAAGGACATAGAAAAATTAGATGTCTATGCAAAGAATATAACAGTTGATGAAAGTGGCTCTAAGTTTATTCTAGGTATAAGAGAAGTTGGAGAGATAGAGTGTGAAAGTAAACTGTTAGGTGTACACAACATATCAAATTTACTTGCTTCGGCTTGTGCCGGGTATGTTCTTGGACTTAGTTTAGAGCAAATAAGCGCCGGGATTAAAAAAGTTGAACCGGTTGAGCACAGATTAAACATAGTCGATAGCGGAACTGGTGTAGTAGTAATTGACGATGCTTTTAACTCCAACCCTGTTGGATTCAGAGCGGCGCTTGATGTTTTAAATGAATTTAAGAGCGGAAGAAAGATAATTATAACTCCGGGTATGGTCGAGCTTGGAAATATTGAAGAAGAAGAGAATGAAAAAGTGGCGTCTGAAATAGCAAAAGTTTGTGATTATGTGATTTTAGTCGGGCCTAATAGAACTAAGGCTATTCAAAGAGGGCTTGAAGCGTCTGGATTTGCAAGGGAAAATACATTTGTAGTTGAGTCTCTGACAAAAGCTACTGAAGTTCTTGGAAGTATTACTAAACCGGGAGACATTGTATTATTTGAAAATGATTTACCGGACAATTATAGTGAAGCTAATTAGGAGGGGAAAATGGAAAATATAGTAGTAGTTTTTGGCGGCAGATCTGTTGAACATGAAGTTTCAGTTATCACAGGTATGCAAGTTGTAGAAAATATGGATAAAAAATACAATGCAGTGCCTCTTTATGTTACAAAAGAAGGAAAGTTTTTATGTGGGGAGAGTTTAAAGAATTTTAAAACTTTCAAACAAGGAGATTTCAGCGAAGCTTTTGAAGTATTTTTTAAACCTCAAGACCAATATTTATATAGAGAAGTAACTCAAAAGAGTGGTTTGTTTGGGAAAGAGAGCAAAACTCTTGAGAAATATATAAAAGTCGACTGTGTATTTCCGGCATTACACGGGACTTATGGAGAAGATGGTTGTTTCCAAGGCATGCTAGAGACGACCGGGGTTCCGTATGTTGGATGTGGGGTTATGAGTGCGGCTGTTGGTATGGATAAGGTAATAATGAAAAAGGTGTTTGAATCTGAGGGCATACCTATGACTCCATATTTCTATTTCTATAGAGAAGATTTTGAGAATCAAGAGGAGATTATCAATAAAGCTGAGGAAATAGGGTATAATTTATTTGTAAAGCCGGCCAACTTAGGTTCTTCAATTGGAATTTCCAAAGTTAAGAATAGAGAAGAGTTAATTGAAGCTATAAAGGTGGCATCATCATACGATAGAAAAATAATAATAGAAAAGGCTGTAGATAATCCACGTGAGATAAATGCGGCAGTTCTTGGATATCAAAATGATTTAAAAGTTTCTGAACTGGAAGAACCCATTGGTTGGAAGGACTTTTTAAAATTTGATGAGAAGTATATTTCAGGTTCAAAGGGTGGTTCTAAGATGGATGGGATGGCAAATCAATCTAAGAATTTACCTGCGAATGTTACAGAGGAAATAAAAAATCAAATTCAAAATTATGCAAAAGTTGCTTTTAGAGCAATAGATGGAATGGGAGTGGCTAGA
>NZ_JAXDSS010000136.1:0-1127 GCF_034090345.1 Peptoniphilus sp.
ATTACTAACTATCCGGCTAATCCGGAAAGAATTATAAAAGCTTTAGAACTTAAAGCGAAAGGGGTGTAATAAATGGAAAAATTTGTGTTAACAGGAAAGCCTCTAAATTTGAAAGAGCTTTATGATATTTCCTTCAACCATGTTGAACTGGAAATATCTCCTGAAGCGCAAGAAAGAGTCAAAGAAGCCAGAAGTATTTTATTTGAAATGGCTGCTGAAGGAAAGCCGGTTTACGGCTTAAATCGTGGTGTAGGTTGGAATAAAGATAAGGAATTTGATGAAGATTTTTTTGAAACATATAACAAAAATCTTCTAAACAGCCACTGTCTTGGAGTTTCTCCTTATCATACAGATGAACAAGTCAGACTTATCTTATTAATAAGACTACATAAAGCGCTTCAAGGACATACAGGTATGTCTCTTGAAATCGTAAACATGTATAAGGATTTCTTAAACTATGGTATATATCCGAGAATTCCTATGCGTTCATCTATTGGAGAGGCAGATATAACCACTCTATCTCATATTGGTCTTGCCTTTATAGGTGAGAGTGATGTTTCATACAACGGAGAAATCATAAATTCAAAAAAAGCTATGGAAAAAGTTGGAATGACGCCAGCTAAACTCGGTCCTAAAGACGGACTTAGTATAGTTTCTTCAAACGCTCAAGGTGAGGCAATGGCTGCCATCATCATAAAAGAAGTGGAAGATATTGTAAAAATGTCAAACATAATCTACTGTTTGAGTTTAGAAGGCTTAAACGGAGTTGTTGAATCGCTTAGAGAAGATGTAAATGAACTTAGAAATATACCAGGTCAAGTTAAAGTTGCAAGAGAATGTAGAGAATATTTAAAAGGTAGTTATCTAAATGAGCCACATCCTGATCGTGCACTTCAAGACCCTCTAAGTTTTAGAGGAGCACATTCAATAAACGGTACAGTACTAGATGCCCTTGACTTTGTAAAAATGCACCTATACAACACTGTAAACTCAGCAGATGACAACCCTTGTGTGCTAATAGACAAGAGAACTTCTTTTGTAAGTGCGAACTTTGAAGTAACTACTGTTGCCATTGGTGTTGAAATGGTAGCTACATCTCTAGCCCACTTATCTAAGACATCTTGCTA
>NZ_JAXDSS010000026.1:0-4942 GCF_034090345.1 Peptoniphilus sp.
GGATTTAGAAAAATAATGCCAAGAAGTAAACATCCTAAGAAAGCAAGTAAAGAGGTCATAGAGACCTCAAAAAAATTAACAGCAGAGCAAAAGAACTTAGAAACGTTAACCCGGATAAAAAAGTAAGAATAATGTTCCAAAACGAAGCGGTCTTCGGTCGCATAAATAAGCCGAAATACTGTTGGTGTAACCATAAAATAAGACCATCAGTACCTTGTCATCATTTAAGAGAATACAGATATACTTATGGAGCAGTAGAACCAACAACAGGAGAAAACTTCTTTTTAATTTAGTGATTAGTATTATTTGTGTCATTAGCTAGTGTAAAATTAGTTAATGAAAGTGTATTGTTTCGTTTTTTCATAAATACATTGTATCAAAAAAGACGAGGATTTCTTATTTCCTCGCCTTTTTTATTTTAGGACTTTTGCAACAGCCCCATAAATTTTTGTTATTTTCTATCAAAGATAGTAAATAGTAATCCAAGTACTACTGCTGGGATAATCCAATAGAAAGATTGTAATGATGATGGTAAAGTTATAACTATGTTATCTACTAAACCATGCCCTACTACAGCAAAGAATATTGAATTTATAGCTGGGATACAGGCTCCTAAAACAGCTCCTATATAAGTGCTTGATTTCTTGAAGACACTAGGGAACAAGTTTAAGAATATAAGCACCATTGATACAGGGTAAAGTCCAATCAAGATCGGAGCAGCTACACTTACAATTTGGTCAACACCCATTATAGAGAAGTATCCGCTTACAAGTGTGCTTAATATTGCCCATACTGAGAATTTTATTTTATGATTACTTGATCTTTCAAAGAAATCAGCAACAGTTGAAGTGAGACCAATAGAAGTAGTTAAGCAAGCTAAAGACATAGCTAAAGATATAAATATCTTACCAGCGTTTCCAAGTAAACTTTCAGCAATATATAAAAGTAAGTCTACACGAGAATAACCTTGTAAGTTTAATCCTGAAACAGTTGCACCAGCTCTAGCAAGCCCAAAGTAAACAAGTGCAAGAGCAAAAGTAGCTATCACACCAGATTTTAAAGTTAGAGAAGCTATTTCATCTTTATCAGATATGTTATATTTTTTGAAGCCATCTATTAGCAATACTGTAAACGCTAAAGCAGCAATCATATCCATTGTTTGATATCCTTCTTGGAAACCATAGCTAAAAGAATTTTCAAATCCAGTAGGTACAATTTCTCCAATTGGAGTTAATATACTTTTAATTATAATAACTGCAAGTGTGATAAGTAAGGCTGGAGTTAAAAATTTTCCTATAGAGTCAATTATTCCGTTTGGACTAAATGTAAAAAATAAAGTTAAACCAAAAAATATCGCGGATACAAGAACGGGGTTTAAATTAGGTAGTAGAGAACCTCTGATAACTTCAAATGTTGTAGCAGCAGTTCTTGGGATTGCAATTCCAGGTCCTATTGACAATAATATTAAAGTTCCGAATAGTTTAGCAGCCGGAGTTCCAAGTTTTTTTGCAACTGAGTCAATTGTTCCACCAGCTTTAATAGTAGATACAATACCGAGTAATACTAAACCAACACCAGTTATTACGAACCCTAAAAATGCAGTTATGAACTGATCTCCAACTAGCATACCAAGTGTTGGAGGAAAAATTAGATTTCCAGCACCAAATAGCATGGAAAAAAGTGCCATCGCGGAAATTAAAATAATATTACGTTTCATATTTTCTCCTTTTAAAATTAATTTCATTATATCATATCAATTATTTTGTATTGGGTAAAGAGATTTTTTATTTGTTAGGTAATAATAGTGTTAGATAATAATAAATATGTGACAAAAAATAAAAGAATAATAAGCCATCTGATAATATAAATTTAAGCAAAAACAAATTATCAGAAAGAAGGCTTCTTATAAAAACCAATATAACAGAAGAAATGAGATTTCCCCAAAAAGTTGTAGAATATGCAATAAAACATAAAAATAACGCAAAAGCAGCTAGAAGATACAACACTATCATACAACAAGTGTAGAGATGGCTAAAAAAATATGATGGGAGCGTAGAATCATTAGCAAATAAATCAAGACGTCCACATAGTCATCCTAACGAGCATACGAAAGAAGAATTAGAACTACTTAGAAAAAATACCAATGCCATAAACACAAAGGAATGGATCAAGTATATAGAAAATGCCTTTATGCAGGATATAAACGAAGCTACAACTCAATGTGTAAACAAATAAAAAAGCTTAAAAACTATGAAAAACCAAGGAAAATAAGTTACCCAAAAAGCAAATATAAGCCATTAAAAGGAACTTATCCGGGAGAATTTGCAGAAATAGATGTAAAATACGTACCGCTAGAATGCATAGGATTTAAAAGTAACTACGAAAGATACTATCAAATAACAGCAATAGACTTATACAGCAGAAAAAGGATTAACCTTTTAGGGACAGAGAAAATAATAAAAACTTAGAAAGGAGGTAATTCTCATGTCAAATACGAAAAGAACAGGACAAACAGCCCTTTATGAGCGTTTAAGTCGAGATGATGAGCTTCAAGGAGAAAGTAACTCTATCATCAATCAAAAGCAACTACTTGAAAGCTATGCAAAAAGAAACGGCTTTGCAAATATCTATCACTATACAGACGATGGAGTAAGCGGAAAAACCTTTGATAGAGAGGGATTTCAAAAAATGATAAAAGCAGTAGAAGAAAACAAAGTATCTACTGTGATAGTAAAAGATATGAGTAGGTTTGGCAGAGATTAACTCAAAGTAGGCTTTTACACCGAAATACTTTTCAAAGAAAAGGGAGTAAGATTTATCGCCATCAATAACGGAATAGACAGCGAAAAACAAGCAGAAAGCGACTTTACCCCATTTCTAAACATCATGAACGAATGGTATGCAAGTGATACCTCAAGAAAAATACAATTTATCTTCAGAGCAAGAATGGAAGAGGGCAAAAGAGTATCGCCAAGCGTTCCATACGGCTATTATAGAAACTCTAAGAACAAACAGGAGTTACTTGTCGATAAAGAGAGTTCAAAGGTTGTAAAATGCATTTGCCATCTTGTAATAGAGGGATATGGAGTAACACAGATAGCAGATATACTAACCAAAGATAAAGTCCTTATTCCATCAGCCTATGCCCAAATACACTACCCCGAAAATAACCACAGTTCCAAGAAAAGAGGAATAGAAGACCCGTATTTTTGGACACCGACCACAGTAGGTTATATCTTAGAAAAAAGAGAATATATGGGTCATACTGTACTTGGTAAAACAATATGCCTTGATTACAAAACTAAGAAACGCAGAAAGGCAAAAGAAGATGAACTCATTATCTTCAAAAACACCCATGAAGCCATCATTGATGAAGAAACATGGAATAATGCTCAAAGGTTAAGAAAAACAGTGAGAAGAAGTCCAAAGTACGACACAACCTCACATCCATTTACAGGGCTTTTAATTTGTGCAGATTGTGGAGGAAAGCTAAGTTATCGAGAGCCGGCAGAACATAAAGATAAGAAATATGATAGTGATTACTCTTTTGTATGCCAACATTACAGACACAGAAAAGGTACTTGCAGTATTCACTACATCAAAGTAAAAACGATGAATGAAATTCTCTTAAAATCAATCAAAGAAATAACCGATTTTGTCAAAGAAGAAAAGCAAGAATTTCTAAAAGTGATGAACAAATTATCCGATGAAAAAAGGGAAGAAAAGTATCGAAATGATAAAACGAAATTAGAAAAGTTGTCATCAAGAAATGCAGAACTAACCACCCTTATTACAAAGCTATATGAAGACCATGCACTTGGAAAAATTCCTGTAAAACACTTTGATAGATTATTTAATACCTATGATACAGAGCAACAAGACTTAGAAAAGCAAATGCAGTATTTTGAAAATGAAATAGAGAGCTATCATCAGAGAAAAGTTGACACCGATAAATTCCTAAAGATGATAGAGAAATATACAGATATTGAGGAACTGACAATACCAATGATAAATGAGTATATAGATAAAGTTGTAGTTCATGAAGCAACAGGAGGAAGAAAAGGCAAAGACAGAAAACAACAAGTTGATGTATACTTTAACTTTATAGGAAACTGTCAACCACAGAAAGTAGATATAGAAAAAATGGCTTAAAAATGGTATAATATTACTAATTATTGAGATAGAAAAATTAGAATTTGAGAGGATATTTAATGAAGTTAAAGAAAAATAAATAGGTACCTGTTGGGATGTTGTTTTTGGTATTAGCTATCATCTTAAACAGAGTATCCAACATAAGTGATTTAGTTATTGGTATCCTATATGGAATATCAATCGGTGTATTGACTATTGGAATTATCAATGGTAAAAAGTAATTCCCAATTTGTGGAGGGGAATAATTTGCTGGTATTAAATAAATTAGAGCAGTTGCTAACTGTATGTAAAGTAAAAAACATTGACGATATAGATTTGAGCAAGGAATTCTACTTCATAGGTAAAACAGATGAAGAAATTTCTCTTGTGTGTGAAACAGATGATGTTCCTGAAAATACAATAGAGCGTGAAGATGGGTGGCGTGGTTTCCGTATTCAAGGAATTTTGGATTTTTCACTCATTGGCATTCTTTCAAAGTTGTCTGGAATACTTGCAGATAATAAAATTGGAATTTTTGTGGTATCTACATTCAACACAGATTATATTTTAGTGAAAGATGTGGATTTTGAAAAATCATTAGCTGTATTATCAAATGCCGGATATACAGTGATATAGATTTCAGATACTTTAAACGCAAAGAAAATCATAGGAGGAGTGAATTATTAGTATGAAAGATATTGATAATATTTGTAAAATCGCATTGGTGCAGGCAGAACCTGTAATGTTTGATAAAAGTGCATCGCTGAAAAAGGCACTTCAATATATTCGTGAAGCTGCAAGCCAAAAACCG
>NZ_JAXDSS010000035.1:0-4578 GCF_034090345.1 Peptoniphilus sp.
TTTAAATCTGAAACATTATCGTTAAAATCATTAAATAACATGATTCTCACCTCTACTTGATTCATTATACCAAAAAATATAAACTTTGGACTTAACTATGTTTAAAAATATGCAAATTTAGAGCTTTCTTAAATTTTTAAAGTTATAAAATTTATCCTAACTCACAATTATTTTTATTCTGTCATCCACTAATAGACCTTCGTACATTATTCAGTTATATATTACACCAATTAATTATATTCTTGGTATTTTTAAATCAAAATTTTGCAATTCACATTCAATTTATCATGCTTTAGTATATTTGTTTAATAATCAGTTTTCAGGGTAAATAAATTGTAGAGGTGACTTATGGAAAATTTAAGATTATTTGTCGGAACAGTGTGTCCTTTTTGTAAAAGAGTAGAAAAATTTATAGAAGATAATAAAATAGAAGGCGTTGAATTAGTAAATATTGATGAAAATGTTCAAGCAAGAGAAGAACTTATTGAAAAGGGCGGCAAAAGACAAGTGCCTGCTCTTGATTTAGGAGATAAGATTATGTACGAATCTCTCGACATAATGAACTACCTTAAAACAAAAGGAGAATAAAATGAAAAATCTAAAACTATACTATAAACCAACATGCCCTTATTGCGTAAAAGTATTAAACTATATGGACGAAAATAACATCGAAACTATCGAACTTTTAAACGTCGATGAAATTGATGGCCTGCGTGCAGAACTTAATGAACGAGGTGGCAAAACTCAAGTTCCCGCTCTTGATATTGACGGCAAAATCATGTATGAATCTGATGAGATTGTTGAATATTTAAAGGCAAATTTTTAAAATAAACTTTATAACAACACTTAAAAGCAGTTGACGATTATAGTTAACTGCTTTTTCTTTAAAACTTATGTAGCTTTTATAAATTGTAAATATAGTCCAGCGCATCTTTTTTAGATAGATTATGCTCTTCCATCAAAAACTTTATTGCGTCTTTCTTTTTATTTTCTATCATCAAATCCAATAGATATATATCTTCTTCTATTGATATCCCCAATGAAGACATGCTGACTTTGCCTTCATCTTTTAAATATTTATAGAATGCTTTTTTATTTGAGTAAATTCGTCTTCTTAAATCTAATGAAGTATTTGCAATATATCTTTCTAGAAAAATTAACAATATAAAAATTGTTATAATTATGTATCTATTCATAAGTTTCTCCCTTTTATATTACTTATCTAATTCAATTTAACACACTACAATTAATATTTCACTAATTTAAGATTAAATATTTAAAAGAGTGCTAATTTCAGCACTCTCTTAATTTTAAGTATTTAAGTTACTAATACAAACTACTATAAAAACAAACCCTTTTGTTCAATAATTGCTTTCATTAGCAATATTGTGCATAATTGCCATAAAATTACCATAAAAGCAAATCCCTTCTGAGTCCACTTTAGCTCTCTACTTATAAAAATTGAATGTAGATTTGCTAAAATCCCTAAGATTGTCAATATAAAAAAGATTACGACTTCAAACTTTATCGGCGTAGGATTATTAAAATCTCCATGTCCAATATCTACACATAATGGAGTAGTTAAAATCCACGAAGTTGCTCCAAAGCTAAATATATAATTTTTTAAACTCAGTTTCTGCCTTTTATCTTTTTTCATAACATTTCCTTTTTAACTAAAATTCATATTATTTACAAATGCCTTATTTATTCGAAATCGATTTCACTTGTATTTTATTATTTTTTGTCAACATTTATTTTTTCCAATTGAAAATGTTTTATTCAAACCTGCATTAGTGCATCAAATTTATCTAAATAATAAAAAGACTTTAAGAAAAATATATTAATCTCCTAAATTACTTTTTAATTTAAACCTCATAAGCTAAATTTTAAATTTTCTAACTTTTAGAATAAAATTTAACCAAACTTTATAAACTTTACTTCACTGTATTGTTGGCATCTTCCCCAACACTTTCATCCATACCTGTAGTCATTTCTACTTTTGTGTCGATACCTTTTAGTTGCTCGGCTTCTTTTGGCAAATACTTATCTATTAAAAACTTTCCTTCGTCAGTTAAACCAACTTCCCCAGATTTTATTTTCTCCATATTTTTATCTATATAGGCTTTAAAATCATCAACTTTTATCTTCTTTTCAATATCTTTCTCGTTTTTAACAAAATACTCTCCCACTACTTTATCATTATCTTTGTAAGTTAAAATTGGATTTGAAAAAAGTTTTATATCTTCTTTTTCAAAGGCATTAGTACTTGCCTTTTGGCAACCCACGATAAGTATAAAACAGGTAATAATTAATAGTAATTTATATTTTTTCGTCCTATATTTCACAAACTAAAATTTTTCCTTTTCCTGTTACTTCAACGTGTTCTCCCATGTGAGCGCTCATTGCAGGATATTCTTCTCCATCAACTTTCATTCCGTCTTCATAGAAGAATATTAAGCTCTTGTCTTCAATTCTCGCCGATCCGTCCACATTCACAGAATACATTTTGTTTGGAAGTTCTTCTTTTACTATTAAATTGAAGTCCCTAATTTTAGAATATGAAGTTACATCGTCTGCTCCTGAAAATTTATACACTTCAAAAGGTTCTAACTCAACTTCTGTTCCGTTTACTATCATCTTCAAATTCCCATCAAGTGGTGTGATATATCTTGTAAATCCATTGTACGGAGTGAAGCTTGAGCTGTCTAATTCACAAGTAGCTGATGAAATTCTAAAATCAAAATTTTTTTCACTCACGCTTGCTGTAGTCGGACTTATTAAAAGTTCTGAAGTCTCTCCGCCAGACCAATTTGTAGTTTTAAATTCTTCTCTTGTTATTTTCATAGTCATCCTCCTAATTCTTAATTTTATGTTATCACAATAATAATAAAACTAAAATAATTGTTTTTATGTTAAAATACTTACGAGGTGTTTTATGGAATCAATTTTATCAATTTCTATAATTGGTATTGGTCTTGCAATGGATGCTTTTGCAGCGAGTATCTGCAAAGGGCTATCTCTTACGAAAAGAGATTTTTCAAAGACTCTTAAAGTTGGGTTATGTTTTGGTATTTTCCAAACTATTATGCCGATTTTCGGCTTTTTACTCGCCAGTACATTTGCAGACAAAATTAAAAGTATAGACCATTGGGTTGCATTCTTTTTACTTTCTTACATAGGTTTTAATATGATTAAGGAATCGAGGGTCGCAACTTGTGATTTGGATTCGGGTTTTGACTTTAAGTCTTTAGTTTTAATTGGAATTGCAACTTCTATAGATGCAATGGCTGTTGGAATAAGTTTTGCATTTTTAAATGTTGAAATTTATTCAGCCTCTATTTTAATTGGAATTATAACCTTAGTCATATCAATGTTTGGAGTAACACTTGGCAATATATTCGGCATCAAGTATAAACAAGCTGCTGAATTTGCCGGTGGAGTTATATTAATTGCAATGGGCGTTAAAATCTTAATACAACATTTATTTTTTCTAAAATAAAATACTATGAAAGAGATGAGTAGATATTATCATTATATTTTCTCATCTCTTTTATTTTAAATTTATTTTAAAATTTATTTTTTCACTCTTTTTTCCATGTTTATTTTTGGGTATAAATGTTTAGAAAAGGAGGTTCAAATGGACTACAATAAACAATTAGAGCGTGTTATAAATTACTTTAAAAAAGGTGAAACTGATTATAAAGATTTCACTGTCGGTTTAGAATTTGAACACTTTGTATTAGATAAAAGCTCTCTCAAATCCATTTCTTATTACGGCGAAAATGGATTGGGAGAAACTTTACTTGAAATTTGTAAAACTTTAAATGCTAAACCTTATTATAATAATGAATCTATATTAGGTTGTGACACTGATAAGTTTTCTATTTCACTTGAACCGGGTGCTCAATTTGAAATTAGTATAAAATCCAAACTTTCAATAGAACAGTTATATCAAGATTACAAGGAAATTTTAGGTATTCTTCTTCCTATCTTTGCTAAGAAAAATCAAATTTTAGTGCCTCTTGGATATAATCCTGTTTCTAAAATTCAAGATATTAAATTAATTCCTAAGATTAGATACAACCATATGTTTGAGCATTTTAATTCTCTAAATGGAGATAACAACATGGGTTGGAATATGATGAAAGGCACTGCTTCTGTACAAGTTACTATCGATTATTCTGACGAAAAAGATTGTATTAGAAAATACTTTCTAGCCAGTGCCATAGCGCCAATTCTATATGCAGCTTTTGACAATGGATATATTTTTGAAGAAGAGCCTTATAAAAAATATAATATAAGGCAAATGGTTTGGGAAAAGACTGATAAGTCTCGTTCCGGCTTATTAGATTTTGCTTTTGATGACATGTCTTATCAGAGATATGCCAAATTTATTTTGGATACTACTCCAATATTTGTGGAGAGAAATGGAGAAATTATAAGCGTCAATAAAAAGCCTTTCAAGGAATTATTCGACCCTGAAAATGATTCTGATGATGAAATCTTCCATGCCATTTCAATAGTATTTCCTGATGTTAGATTAAAAACTTATCTTGAGTTTAGAATGATGGATGGAGT
>NZ_JAXDSS010000064.1:0-28316 GCF_034090345.1 Peptoniphilus sp.
GTATCCTGTTTCTGTCCGTCAAGCCACGATTTCGCTATTGCTTTCTCTCCCACATGTCGCCATGCGAAACTTGCAAGTAGCTATAAGATTCGTCGACAACTACGCTCCTTAGGGAATTTCACCTCAGCATTAGAACATGCCTGTCATACCTAAAAAGCTGAGGTAAACATAAAGTCACCTCAGCTTTAATAAATTATTTATTAATATAATTTTGCCCCTGCAGGAATGTTATTATCTAACATCAACAAGTTCAATTTTTCTTCTTCCTCATATTCACATACAGCAGATATCAACATACCTTGTGATGGAATTCCCATCATTTTTCTTTCCGGTAAGTTTGTGATTGCAACTAATGTCTTGCCAATCAATTCTTCCGCTGAGTAATATTCTTTTATTCCAGACAGAATTGTTCTTTCAACTCCGGAACCATCATTTAAAGTAAACTTCAATAGTTTCTTAGATTTTGGAACTTCTTCACAATTCAATACCTTAACTACTCTGAAATCTGATTTTTGGAAGGTTTCAAATTCTACAAATTCTTCAAATAATGGCTCAACTTTTACTTTTGAAAAGTCAATTTTTTCAACTGTAATTTTATCAGAATTTACAGCAGATCCCTTCCCTATCGGCTTCATTGTCGGGAAGAATACAATATCTCTAATAGAAGGTTGGTCAGTTAGAAGCATGATCATTCTATCTACGCCAATGCCTAATCCGCCTGTAGGAGGAAGTCCAACTTCAAGAGCATTGATGAAGTCTGAATCCATTGGATGTGCTTCTTCATCTCCAGCTTCTTTTTCTCTTAATTGAGCCTCAAATCTTTCCTTTTGGTCAATAGGGTCATTAAGTTCTGAGAATGCATTTGCAAACTCCCATCCATTTATAAATGCTTCAAATCTATCTGTTATTCTTGGGTCTTCTACATTTCTCTTTGAAAGTGGAGAAACTTCAACAGGATGACCAATTACAAATGTTGGTTGAATAAGTGAATCTTCACAGAATTCTTCAAAAAACTCCGCTATAATTTTCCCTCTGGTCCAACTTTCTTCAATTTCAACACCCTTAGCTTTTGCTATTTCTCTAGCTTCTTCATCAGTTTGAATTTGATTGAAGTCAACTCCGGAAAGCTCCTTTATAATATCAATCATTGTAACTCTTCTCCAAGGAGCTTTTAAGTCAATTTCTTTTCCTTGGAAGTTTACAACAGTTGTTCCATAAAGTGTCATTGCTGCATTTTCAAATATTTCTTCTGTAATTTCCATCATTGTATTGTAATCTGCATATGCTTCATACAACTCTATGTTTGTAAACTCAGGGTTATGACGAGTGTCCATGCCTTCGTTTCTGAACATCTTACCCATTTCATAAACTTTATCGAATCCACCAACGATTAATCTCTTTAAGAATAACTCGTTTGCAATTCTAAGTTGCATATCTAAATCCAATGTGTTGTGATGTGTTATAAACGGTCTTGCATTTGCACCACCTGCAACAGTTCCTAAAATAGGTGTTTCAACTTCTAAATATCCTCTGTTATCAAGGTATTCTCTAATTGATTTTATAATCTTATTTCTCTTTAAGAATATATCTTTAACTTCAGGATTTACAATTAAATCTACATATCTTTGTCTGTATCTTAAATCAGGGTCTTTAAGTCCATGAAATTTTTCAGGAAGAATTTGAAGAGATTTTGACATCAATAAAGTTTTACCAGCTCTTACAGTTATTTCTCCTGCTTCTGTTCTAAATACATTCCCAACTACACCTACGATATCGCCAATATCATATCCCTTTATATCTTCATAGTTATCCCCAAGAACATCTTTCTTTGCAAAAATTTGAATTCTGCCTTGAGAATCTTGAAGGTCTAGGAATGCAATTTTACCATGACGTCTTTTACTCATTATACGTCCAGCAATAGATACTTCTTTTTCTTCAAGTTCTTCAAAATTACCTTTAATTTCTATTGAATGATGAGTTACGTCAAATTTTGAAATTTGAAATGGATCCTTTCCAGCATCTTTTAATTCTTGTAGTTTTTCTCTCTTTGCAACCAGCATTTCATTTAGCTTCTTTTCTTCAGTACTTTGCATTTTTCCTCCTATAATGAGATCTCTACAACTTCAAGTTTAATGATTCCATCCGGAACATCAACTTCTACAGATTCGCCAACTTTAAGTCCCAATAATTTTCCACCTACCGGGCTCTCATTTGAAATCTTTCCTTCTAGCGGATCAGCTTCAGCAGAACCTACAATTGTATATTCATCCACTTCTCCACTTTGTACATCTTTAACTTTAACAGTTGATCCTATATTTACAATTTCAGAGTTCAATTCATCTTCAGAAATGACTTTAGCATTTCTAACCATCATTTCAAGTTTAGCTATTTTTTCTTCAACTAAAGCTTGTTCGTTCTTAGCCTCATCGTATTCAGAGTTTTCAGAAAGGTCTCCATAACCAAGAGCCACTTTAATTCTTTCAGCTACTTCTTTTCTCCTAACAGTTTTTAAATATTCTATCTCATTTTCAATTTTTTCTAAACCTTCAGCTGTAAAAAAAATGTCTTTTTCTACCAAAATAATTCTCTCCTTATATATAAAAATAAGGCGCTATACTTATTACGCCCTCCGTTAAATTCTAACTGATTATAGTAGAAAATCAGCCAACTGTCAAGCTTTTTACAGCATTCTATCTTTTGTCTATTTATCTAAACAAACTATTTCTAACAAATTAATTACAATCTTAAAAATTTGATAATTAATATTGTTTTTTTTAACAATATATGAGAAACTTATCAAACAATATTACAAGGAGTTATTATGAAATTAAAAACTAAGAATTTAATATATCTTTTCATCCCCATTATAATAGTATTCACATATCCTTTGTTAAATGCAATAATTTATAACTTATTACTTTACATATCATCTCTTTATGACGGATTAAGTAATTTTTTAGAAAACAATTATGCTATGACTGACACTTTAATCAGCCTACTTTTAGTAATTTTATTCTTCCCACTCTACAAATGGATTACTAAAAATAAAATTACATTACAACCGATAAAATCAAATTTCGTCTTGATATGCATACCTTTTTCATTAGCGTTGGGTGGTTTATCATATATCATCTTAGCCATTATAGAAAGATTTCTTGTTCCAATTGGAATTCTAAAAGATGAATTTGCAGATTTTTCTAATATGTGGAGCCAATTTGACAATGACGCATACTTTTGGGTGTTCTTATCAATTGTATTTCTAGGTCCATTGTTTGAGGAAATTTTATTTAGAGGAATTGTATATAATTTTTTAGAAAAATATAAAAGTGGTTTATTTCCTGTCATCATATCAGGAGTATTGTTTGGAATCTGGCACGCACAAGCAGTTCAAAGCATTTACACAGCCGTAATGGGAATAGTACTTGGCTACGTTTATATGAAAACAAAAAATTTATTTTATCCAACACTATTACATATGTTGAATAATTTATACTCAACACTTCCGCAATCTATGCAAAGCGATTATCTTTATACGTTGATAGATACAATTTCAGTTTTAATGGTAATACCTTTTGCGATTATATTCATAATGAAATATAAAAAAGATAGAGAAAAAATTAAATCAATTAAAGAAAGAGGAGCTGAATAAACTCCTCTTTTCGTGTCTTTAAATTACTTTATCCAAGATTCATCTTTTGGATTTTTTCTCCACTTATTCAATTTCAATATATCTTCTTCTTTTATAATGCCATTTTCTGCTGCAACTTCTGCTAACTCTTCAAAATTAGTTAAAGTTTTTAATCCAAAGTTCATTCCCTTAAAATTTTCTTTTGCAGATTCTAAGTTGTAAGAGAATATTGCAACTATGGCCAACACTTCAAAACCTGCTTCTTCAAGTGCCTTAGCAGCTTCAATAGAAGACCCACCAGTTGAAATCAAATCTTCTATAACTACAACTTTAGCTCCCTTTATAATCTTTCCTTCTATCTTATTTTGTTTTCCATGGTCTTTATTTGATGACCTTACAAAACCCATTGGAAGCTTTAAATTTTCAGCGATTAAAGCTGCATGAGGAATACCCGCTGTGGCAGTACCCATGATATATTCAACTTCAGGATAATTATCTTCAATCAATTTAGTCAAACCACTTTCCACAATTCTTCTCTCTTCAGGATAAGAAAGTGTCAACCTGTTGTCACAGTATATTGGAGATTTAATCCCAGATGCCCATGTAAATGGTTCACTTGGCGATAAACTAACAGCTTCTATGTCTAATAAAATTTTTGATATCTCTTTCATCATTCACCTATAAACATTTTCTTTATTTCTCTATATGCTTTAACAGGGTCTTCTGCGCCTGTTATCGGACGTCCCACAACTATATAATCAGAACCCAACATTCTTGCATCAGCTGGAGTTACTACACGTTTTTGATCATCGCCTTTTATTTGTTCAAGTCTAATTCCGGGAGTTACTGTCAAAAAGTCTTCCCCTGAAACTTTTTTTATTTCAGGTACTTCTAAAGCTGAAGATACAACCCCATCAAGCCCACTATTTTTACCAATCTCAGCATATTTTTTAACCGTATCTGCAACAGTTAATTCATCTTTTATAAGTATATCGTTGTGCATTGTTTCTTCATCAGTTGAAGTCAACATTGTTATCCCTAAAGTTATAATCTCAGGTTTAACTTTCTTAGCTGCCTCAATAGCTTCCTTCAACATCTTTGAACCACCAGCTATGTGATAATTTATCATATCAACATCTAAGTCCATTAAAGATAACGTAGCTTTTTTTACAGTATTAGGTATGTCGTGTAGCTTAAGGTCTAAAAATATCTTATGTCCTCTCTTTTTAAATTCTCTTACAATTTCAGGCCCTGCTTTGTAAAATAATTCCATACCAATTTTTACATAGACTTCATCTTCTTGAAATTTATCTATAAAATTCAAAGCTTTCTCAGAAGAATCAAAGTCTAAAGCAATTATTACATCTCTGCTCATTTTATCGCCTCCTTTCAAAGATTTTAACATAAATTAGCCACATATAAATAGAAAACTCCTTAAAAGGTTCATTAAATTATTGATTAAAATAATAGTTTGATGAGGAAGTCTTAAACACTGAGAGAAAAGGTTATTAGAATTCAAACTCATAGCCTTTGTAAAAGTATTATTAATTTATATTTACAATCTTCTCCAGTCTTCTAATTTCCCATCAAAAGCTTTTAGTCCGTTTTCAATAACAACGACTCTATCTGCTTCAAGTATAGTTGACATCCTATGAGCAATTGTAATTATAGTTTTCTCATTAGATATATTTTTTAAAGCTTGTCGGAACAATTCTTCACTTTTAGTGTCTAAGTTTGAAACAGCTTCATCCATTATTAAAATCGGAGCTCCCACAATTAAAGCTCTTGCTATTGCTATTCTTTGTTTTTGGCCTCCGGATAAGGTAATTCCGCGTTCTCCTACAAAAGAGTTATATCCGTCATCAAGTTGTTTAATAAATTCATCTGCTACAGCAATTTTACAAGCTTTTTCAACTTCTTCAAAGCTCGCATCCGGCTTTCCAATTCTAAGATTGTCAATCAAAGTTCCATGAAAAAGGTATACATCTTGAGGGACGTATGCAATATTTTTTCTAACCTCTTGAGCGGTCATATTTTTATAATTTCGTCCATTTAAAAAAATATCTCCTTTTAAAGGATCATAAAATCTCATCAAAAGATTGATAAGCGTACTTTTCCCGGCACCGGATTTTCCTGTAATCGCAATATTTTCCATGGGTTTCACACTAAGATTAAAATCTTTTAATACTTCTTTTTTATTTTCATAAGAAAAAGATACATCTTTTACAAAAAGCAAATCATTATTAATAATTTTTGAATTTGTATTTTGGATATTAAAAATCATAGGTTGCTCATTTAACAATGCATTTATTCTATCTGCTGATGCAGCAACCATATTTATTTTTCCTGCAGTTGATGATACAGTAACTACCGGTATAAAAATATTTAATGCCATCATTACTAAAATTCCAATGTAATTTGGATTTAATTGTCCTCTTATTACCATTTTATTACCTAATATAAGCACTGAAATTAATACTACTGACATTACAAAATTTATTATTCCAGCTTGTAATCCTTTCATAAATCCATCCTTGGTATCTATTTTTCCCAATTTTTTTGTATCATCCACTACTTTTTGTATATATTTACTTTCTTTACCAAAAATTATAATTTCTTTTAAACCTTGAACCGTATCAACTACTGATGCGTTTGTTTTTCCCAGTTTTTCTCTTGATTCCTTTCCTAATTTTTGATTTATACTTCCAAACCAATAGGGAATTGTAATAATTATAATGCCTGCCATTAATGATAGTAATGCTGCTTGCCATGATAATATTAAATACAATAATATGTATAAAATCATACATATTATGGCTATAATATAATCTCCTAACATATGAGCAAAAAAAGTTTCCAAAGTTTCTACATCTTCCATTATTATAGATGATACTTCTCCTGTTCTATATTTTACGGGATTTAATGGAGATGCAAATTCAATTGCATCAAACATATCTCCACGTAAATTTTCTAAAACTAAATAGGCTACATCATGGCACAACAACATATGAAGATAAGCTGTTATACCTTTGCCTATAATTAGTCCCAGCAATAAAGGAAAATATCTTGAAATCTCATTTGGTGAACTTCCGGAAAATGCAAGGGCTGTAAGATATGCTCCAAGTAAAAGAGAAGTCAATGTAAATAAGCTATTAAAAACTCCTGCAATTATTGATTTTATAAATACTTTTTTATGTTTGAAAGCATAAGGAGAAAGTTTCTTTATGCTGATATATTTTTCAAATCTATCCATCATTTTACATAACCTCTCTTTGAGCTAAAATTAATTTATAATACTCTTTTTTATTTTTCATAAGCTCTTTATGTTTTCCTTCTTCAACTATCTCACCATCTTTTAACACTAAAATTCTATCTACATTTTTAATTGTTGAAAGCCTATGAGCAATTGTTATCGATGTCTTATTTTTAAGTAAAATATCTAAGCTTTCTTGTATAGCTTTTTCGTTTTCTATATCTACACTCGATGTAGCTTCATCTAATATTATTAAAGGAGCATTTTTTAAAAGCGCTCTAGCAATTGCTATTCTTTGTCTTTGACCACCTGAAAGATTTAATCCCATTTCCCCTACAAAAGTTAAGTATCCATCTTCCATACCGCTTATAAAATCATGAATTTTTGCTGCTTTGCAAGCACTTATTAATTCATCCATGCTCGCATCTTCTTTTGCAAGTTTCAAATTTTCCATAATAGTTCCGTTAAATAGATAAGTGTCTTGAGATACTACCGCTACTTGCTTTCTTAAAACTTCTAAAGGGATATCTTTAATATCAATATTGTTGTAGTAAATTTCCCCTTTGTCAGGGTCATAAAATCTCAACAACAAATTTATTAGAGTGGTTTTTCCACTTCCCGATTCTCCTACAATTGCAATTTTTTCTAATTTTTTAATTTTAAAGCTCATATCTTTTAATACAGTTTTTTTAGATTTAGGATAATTGAAAGAAATAGAGTTAAATTTTAATTCTATCGGTGATTTTAAGTGATTATATTCATTATCTTTTTTATTAATCACAAATTCTTCTTCATCAAAAAGTTTTAATATTCCATCAGTTGATGTTATTCCCATAAAACCTGCATGAAAATAAATTGAAAGTTCTGTAATAGGTCTAAAAACTTCAGAAGTTAAAAATAAAAGTGTCGGTAATTTTTCAATAGCTAATTCTCCCTTTGCCGTATAATATGCGGCAAGTCCAAGAGTAAAAGCTGATCCAACAGATGCAGAAAAACCTGCAATTCCTACATCAAGAAGATTAAACCTTAAACTTTTCATTGTCTTTTGGAAAAGAATATGCATCTTTGCTTTTAAAAATTTTCCTATTCTTTGGCTTGCATTAAAAGCTTTTAAAGTTATCATTCCCTGTACAGCATCCACAAACTCTGCATTTAGATCCATATATGAACTCCAATGCTCTTTTGTAAACCTTTTTAGAACTGATACAAAAAGCATAGGCGCAAACAAAGATGCTAAAACTGAAATTAAGCTTATCATTCCCAATACAAATTTAATCGAAAAAATATAAATAACCATAGCCCCTGATCCTATGATACATACCAGTATTTGAGGAATGTATAATGTTAAATATCCTTCTAAATAATCTACTCCTGCCACAATAGTAGATTCAATTTCTCCCGTTCTATTATGAATCATATATCCCGGGCCAAGTTTCATTAATTTTTTGTAAGCTCTCATCCTGAGATAATTTTTAACTTTTGCTACTATCCATTTACCGTACAATTGATTAAACCAAACCAATATAATTCTCAATAATAACATTGATGCTAAAACAATTAAATTATTCTTCATAGCTAATAAAGCTGAACCTTGGTACATTTGAGCAATTACTTTTCCTAAAAATATGGCTTGTATAATATAGCTTATGCTGATTATTATTCCAATTGCGCCCTTTAAAAAAATATATTTTCTTACCCCTTGGGTCATTTCAACTATTCTTTTATGAATCATCACTATCTATCACCTTCTTTATTGAATAATTCTCTTATATGTGTATTTTCTAAAATATAGGCTCTATTGCAAACTAAATTGATCAAATCCATATCATGACTTATTATCAAATAGCTAAGATTATATTCTAATTGTAACTTTAAAAGTAATTTCATAATCTTTGCTTGAACCAATACATCTAGCATGGAAGTAGCTTCATCTAAAATCAACAGTTTCGGATTTTTAATAAGTACACGACTTAAACAAATCCTTTGAAGTTCGCCTCCACTAAATTGATATGGATAGTCATTGATTCTACTTCCTGAAATCCCAACCTTTTCAAGTTCTTTAATTATTTTATGATTCATTTCTTTTTTACTTAATCGTGGTAAATTTTTCTTTTTAAAAAAACTTACCAAGGATTCCCTTAATGAATATCCAATTGATTTTAACGGATCAAGTGCAGTTTGTGGATTTTGTAAGACTATTCCTATATCATCTGTGTATACAGAAACTTCTCCGTAATCGACATTTTTTATACCACAAATTACATATAGAAGTGTTGACTTACCTGAACCACTTTCTCCTACTAATCCTACAATCTCATTTTTATTAATATAAAGTGAAGCCTTCTCTAAAATCTTCTTACTATTATTGTAAGAAACACAAATATCCTTAACTTCTACTAACCTATCCATTTAAAATCCCCATTCCATTTGAAGGTAAAGCTTTCCAAAGTTCTTTTATATAAGGAATTGATGAATCCATTAATGTGTTTTTTGTATTACCATAATCTACAAGTTCACCCTTATTAAGTACAGCACAATACTTAGCGTATTCTAATGCAAGTTTTAAATCATGAGTAATGATTATTAGTTTAATATTTCTTTCATATGCTACTTTTTTCATAAGTTTTATTAAAGTAAAAGCCTTTTTTTCATCTAATCCCTTGGTTGGCTCATCAAGAATCAAAGTTTTAGTTTCCATTAAAAGTGCTATAGCAATCATTAGCCTAACTTTCATACCACCACTTAATTCATAAGGATACATCGACATAATTTTATTTGTCGGCGTAAGATCCAAAAGTTTAAATAGTTTATCAATTCTATCTAAAGATTCACTTTTAGAAATTTTCAAACTATTTCTTAAAGCTATAATAATTTGCTTGCCACAAGTTACAAGAGGATTTAATGCTCCTCCGGCGTTCTGCGGAATCCAAAGCAATTCTTTCCCCCTTAGCTTTTCAATTTCCTTTATCTTAAGATCTAAAAGCGAATATTCTATATATTTTTCGTCATAATATTTTATGCTTCCACAAATATTCATTTCAGGTGAAGTTAGACCCAGTATAGATCTTGCCAGCAAACTCTTTCCACTACCGGTTTCTCCTAAAATAGCAAATATCCCATCATTTGGTATATTAAAGGAAATATCTTTCAAAATCATTCCGGTTTCTCTATGACTTATGCTAAGATTTTCTATCAAGATTTTATTAATCATTTATTCCTCCTAAACGTCTAGTTCTTAAATCCATATTTAAAGAATCTGAAAATAACGTAAAAATTAGAACACAAGTTATCTGAAATAGACCCGGAAAAATTATCATATGAGGAAAGCTATTAGCAAATCTTAAAGAATCTTTTAGAATTACTCCAAGCTCCGGTGTAGGAGGTTGAACTCCCAATCCTAAAAATGAAAACGAAGAAAGCCCTATCATTGTATGCCCAATAAGAAGAGGAAGAAGTGGCCATAAAATAAAAAATGCTCTTGGAATCATATGTGAAAACAAAATCTTTTTTTCACTAATTCCATTTAGCCTCAATCCTAAAACAAAATCACTATTTTTTACTTGACCAATTTCCGCTCTTACAAGCTTTATATTGTAAATTAATCCGTATATTGAAAAAATCATTATAACAACAGATACACCACCTCCAACAAACACACTCAAAAATATAGCAGCTAATATGGATGGAAATGATAACAATATATTAAAAAAATGTAAAAGAACTTCGTCAATTATACTTCCATAATATCCTAAAAATGCACCTATAAACGAACCTAAAACAAAAGGAATAATTTGAACTAATAAGGCATATAAAAATGTATTTCTAAATCCAACTATTGTTCTTAAAAAAAGGTCTCTACCCATATTATCCGTTCCAAAAAAGTGAGAAAGTGATGGTTGTTCAAAACTATTATATACACTAATTAAATTGCCGTCAGTAAATGTGGAGATGGCAATTACTGATACAACTATAAACAGGGATATAAAACCTAGTATTAAAGTTTTTTTATTCCTAATTTTTTTCATTTTAAATTCCTCTTATTAACTTTATGATTTATATCATTTTTATTTCTTGAATCAAGCTTTGGATATATGAAGTCAGCAAAAATATTCAAAGAACATATCATAATCCCAATAATGAACAAAGAACCGCTTATAAGCGTAAAATCTTTAATTTGAACTGCTTTTTGGATAAGAGTACTAAAGCCCGGTATATTAAAAATTGTTTCAACCAAAACTGCCCCACCCAAAAAATTTGAAATATCAAGGACCAAAATAGAAATAGAAACCGGAAGAACGTGCGGAAAGACATGGTATTTTAAAATATCAAAAGATTTTAAGCCGTAAGAGCGAGCAAATTCAATATAAGGCTCTCTCATTACATCCATACATTTATTTCTTAATACTCTAGCCAAATTTCCTGCTGATAAAAAAGACATAATCAAAGCCGGCACTACTAAGCTTTTGATCCCATAATATCCTATTGTATATTTCCACTTTAATTTTACAGATAGAATCCAAACTATAATTAAAGCAATCCAAAAAGATGGTATTGAGCAAGTCAATACAGACCAAAAATTAACAAATTTATCTGCAAGTCCCCTTGGTTTCATTCCGGATTTAAGTGCAATTGGAAATGCAAGCAAAATCTCAAATAAAACACTAAGAAGTGATATTCTTAAAGTTAATTTATATTTAGACCAGAAAATTTCACTTACGGGCTTATTAAAACTTAAGGATTTTCCAAGATCTCCCTTAGAAACTCCCTTAAGCCAATCAAAATAAAGATTCCCAAAAGATTTATCAATCCCTAATCTTTGTCTATAATCATCGGCCTGCTTTTCTGTTACATTGTTTGTATCAAGTTGCTCCTGGAGTAAAAGTCTGGCAGCATCTCCAGGAGCAAAATACATAACGGCAAAAGAGAGTAGAGATACTATCATTACTGTTGGTATTAATAAAATAAAACTTCTAATCAAGCGAGCTTTCATCTTCTACTCTCCTAACTCCGTTTAAGTCAATTTGGAATACATTTCCATCAAATTTAAACCCTTCAAATTTTTTGTTGTGAATTATATATCTTATATCACTAAATAACGGAGTTGAAACTGCTTCATCTTGCTGAATTTTCCAAATATCTTGAGCAGATTCTTTTATTTTTGACGGATCTGTAGCTTCTATAAAATTCTTACCCGCATCTTTCATCTCTTGATTAATTCCATATCCTAAACCATAATCCGAATAGTCATCTGACAATCCCATATAGCCCAAACTGTCAATAAGAGGTACAAACCACGGATGAGACATAATTAAATCAAAATTACCACTTTTAATTGTTTCAATTCTTTTAGCTCCAGATAAAACTTCTATATTTAAGTTAACTCCTAGTTTAGCTGCTTGAGATTTTAAATAAATAGAGACATCTTTTTGGTATTCTTCATCATCTATAATGAATTTCATGTCAAGCACCTTTCCATCTTTATCAACAGTAGGTGTACTTTCATTTCCAACTTTATAACCAGCTTTTTCAAGATATTTTTTACTCATATTTAAATCATATTTAAGTTCACTATTTTCATCAGGACCATCTTCAAATTTAGGATTATATAAATATCCACAAGGATTAGGTATATCAAACAATACAGTTTTCACCAATTCTTGACGATCAAACATAGTTAAAATAGCTTTCCTTAAATTAATATCTGACATCTTTCCAGTTTTCCAATTAGAATTTATACTAGCTACAGAGGTATAATTTTCATCAGACTCTTTTACAATATTGTAATTCTTATTTTGTTTAAAATCGTAAATTGTACTATAAGGTAGAGAAATATAATGCTCTGTCAAACCTAAAACATCTATTTGACCACTTTCAAGAGCAAGTTTTCTAGTTTGTTCATCAGCTATTGCATGCCAATTTATAGTATCTATATCAGTCTTATAATTCTTATCCCAATAATCATCATTTTTCTTTAAAATTGAAATTTCTGCTTGAGTAGTTTCAACAAATTTAAAAGGCCCAGTTCCAACAAGAGAAGTCTTATTACCCTTATCATCCAAACTATCTTTTGGAACAGCTGGAATTTTTGATAAATCCTGCAACAAATATAGGTATGGCGCATTTAACTTAACCTTCAAATGTCCATCTTCAACTACTTCTACATTATCTAAAACATATGAATAAGAACAGTAATTAATAGTGCCGCCAGTTTCTATATTGTATTTTAGAGCATCACCTGTTAGCATAGTTCCATCATGAAATTTAACATTTGTATTATAAAAAAGATCATACTCCATATAATCTTTGCTTATTTCCCATTTAGTTACCAACCATGGTATGGGCTTATATAAATGATCAATACGAGTTAGAGAGTCAAATATTAAACTATGTCCCTCTTTAGAAGTTTTAAAATCTTTAATTGAACCCACATTTAAAACGTTATCTTCAGTTCTTATATCTGCTGTAGCAACTTTACTTTTTTTATCATCACTGCTATTTACTTCTTTCGATTTATTTGTACACGAAACTATAATTAAAGATAAAATTAAAAACATAATTATAAAAATTTTTTTCTTCATATTTCCTCCTAAAAAAATAGTAACTGAAGCTAGTTTTAATAAACTTCAGTTACTATTTTATAATAAATAATTTTCTAACTCTCCCCCATCTTTCTTCTTAATGCTCCAAAATTAAATTTTTTTTACGATATTCTCTTGGAGAAACTTTATAAATTTTTTTAAAAGCTGACGAAAATTTACTAGCGTTATTGTATCCTGCTTCCATAGCAATAGATTGGATACTTTTATCTGTAGTAGCTAACTTAGTAGATGCAAGATTTAAATAATATTCTCTAAAATAATTTGCCGGTGTGGAACCATAAATTAGATAGAACAATTTGTAAAAAATAGTAGTATTTAATCCAGTAGATTTAATTAATTCTTTTAATTTTACTACTTCATCTGACTTAAGAGCTTTATTAACATTCTTTTTCATCATATCTATATAAGCACCAGAAAAATAATCAAAATCAGTTTCTATTTCAACTTCATTTAGTTTTAGAAAGTATAGAAGTTCAACTATTTTTAACCATATGTAATGTGGTGTTTCAAGTCTAGATTCAATATATAAAAGCGTAAAAATATCTTCAATTTTACCAGATACTCTTCTTGTATACCAAGGTTTATTGGGAGAAATACATTTATTGAAATTAAACAAGTCTACTCCAATGTAGCTAAGCATCTCGCGATTAAATTTATTCATCTTATCCTCATGAAAAATAATACTCAAGCCTCTATATCTTCCTCCCGGAAAAGCACTGGAAATCAAATGATATTTACTGCTGTTTATGGCAAATTCACCCGCTTCAATAAAAGAATACTTGTGTTTAAAAAAATCCGCCTCCATTCGTCCATTTAAACAATGATCAATTCTAAGAGTCCAATCTTCATCTCCATACCCATTCTTAGTTTTATATTCCAATTCTTCAATTTCCAAATCATAGATTTCTAAAAAAACCCCATCACTTATTTTATATTTATTAAAAATAAATTTTTGATCCATTTTTTCACCTATTTAATTCACAAATTTATATAATTCACAATAAATTATTGATTATCATTATCAAATATAGTCTATTATATCCCATTCTCAATAAATGTGTCAATTTTTCTATTGATAAAATCTTGACTGTCAAAACATATATTCCAAATTTTTAGGATTTTATGTAATAATAGATATTTTATAAAAAATAAGGCAATCAAACTTGACTCATTGTACAAAATCTAAATTAAGATAACTTGGAAATCAAAATATTTTATAAACGATTTGAGAAAATTTCTAAAGCTTATGATGAAGAAAACACTTCAAAAAATTACTGAACTTGAAGAGGCTATTACAAAATTACAATCTGACTAACTTAATATAGAATCATTTCTTAAACTTGTAAAAAATATACAAATATTAAGAACTTTCGCCGGAAATCATTAAAACATTTGTAGGCAAGATTTATGCAGAACAATCAGAAAAAGTCCCAAATACAATATTATACTAATCACTGACTATGTCTTGACAAAATTGTATGATAGAATCATGGATAATTTAACTAAATAAATAGTTGAAAGCATCACTCATAGGGATTGGCTGAATATAAAAATTTAATTATTTGTTGATATAAAAAACAAGCAATTTGGTTCTATTAACACCTTATGGGAAAATTTGATATTTAAAAATCGGCACAAAGGTTAATACCTTCATGCCGATTTAATGTCAAGAATATAAATCCCTAATTAAGAATCCCCCTAATTAAAATTATTTTTATATTTCTGAGCAAAAATTAAATACATAATTACAGGAGAAATCACCATTATAATAATTGATAAAATTTCAATTCTTTCATATATAATTAAATTTCCATTTATTTAAATCTAACTAAATCTAAAATTTTATTTTAACTTAACCGCTGTTCCAATTACATTTACTAAAAGCATATTACCTTGTCCAAATGCCTCAACATTCATCTTTACTCCAACTATTGCATCTGCACCAATCTTGGCAGCTCTATTAGTCATTTCCGCAATGGCATCTTCTCTACTTGAAACTAATTCTTCTTCATAGCCGGCGCTTCTACCGCCTACTAAATTTCTTATCCCTGCACCAAAATCTTTTACAAAATTTATCCCGTTTACAGTTTCACCGAAAACAATTCCTAAATATTCTGCTATTTCCTTGCCTTCAATTTTATCAGTTGTTGTAATTATCATATCATACCTCAATTTTCAGTAGCTTTTAGTTGTAAATAGCTGTTTATAAACTCATCCAAATCTCCATCCATTACACGATTTACATCTCCAACTTCTGTGTTTGTTCTGTGGTCTTTTACCAGTGTGTAAGGTTGGAATACGTAGGACCTTATTTGAGAACCCCATGCAATTTGAGAATAGTTCCCTTGCAAATCGTCAATTTTTTCTTTTTGTTCTTCTTCAGCAAGAGCAATCAACTTTGCTTTTAACATATTCATTGCAGTTTCTCTATTTTGTATCTGACTTCTTTCATTTTGACATTGAACCACTATTCCTGTTGGAATGTGTGTAATTCTAACAGCTGAATCTGTGGTGTTTACGTGTTGTCCACCTGCTCCGGAAGACCTGTAAGTGTCAACTTTCAAATCTTCAGCTCTGATTTCTACTTCAACAGTTCCGTCTATTTGTGGATATACGTCAACTGATGAGAAAGATGTATGTCTTCTCTTATTTGAGTCAAAAGGAGAAATTCTAACTAATCTGTGAACTCCTTTTTCCCCCTTCATATATCCATATCCATTGTCTCCAGAAATTAAAAGTGTTGCAGATTTTATTCCGGCCTCATCTTCTTTTTGAATATCCAATATCTCTACTTTAAAGTTCTTACTCTCTGCATATCTTGTATACATCCTAAGAAGCATGCTGGCCCAATCCTGAGCCTCTGTTCCACCTGCTCCTGCGTGTATTGTAAGAATGCAGTCATTTGCATCATATTCTCCATTTAACAATGTCTCTAATTTGAACTCATCAGCAAATTTTTCTATGTCTTCTAATTCTTTTTTAAATTCGTCATAGAAAGTGAAATCTTCTTCCAATTCCATCAATTCAATTAAATCATTTGCTTCTTCAATCTTCTTAGAGAGCTTGTCATATTTATCAACTTTCCCTTGATGATGATTTAATTCTTTTATCACCTTTTGAGCTGACTCACTATTATCCCAAAAATTAGACTCTAACTGTTTATCATTTAATTCTTTTACCTTTTCTCTTAGACCGGCCAGGTCAAAGAGATTCACCAAGACTTTCTACTAAGGATTTCGCTTCATTTAAGCGCTCCTTGTCTAAATAAATATTTTGTTCCAAATTATTCCCCCTTTGTCGGTTTTGCAAATATCATCTTGCCGGCAGAAGTTTGTAGCGCCGATGTAACAATTACTTCGACATCCTCACCTACACGATCTTTACCATCTTCTACTACAATCATAGTTCCATCATCTAAATATCCAAGTCCTTGTCCATGTTCTTTACCATGTTTTACAATTTGTATCTTCATAATTTCACCAGGTAAATACACAGGTTTTACTGAATTCGCAAGTTCATTAATATTTAGAACCGGTACATTTTGTACCGCCGCAACTTTATTTAGATTGTAGTCATTTGTTACAATTTTCCCCTTTAAATCTTTTGTAATTTGAATTAACTTAGAGTCAACTTCTTTTATATTATCATAGTCTTCATTATATATGACAATATCCAGATTAGAATTATCTTGAAGTTCTTTTAAAATATCTAAGCCTCTTCTACCTCTATTTCTCTTCAATGCATCTGAAGAATCCGCAATATGTTGTAACTCTTCAAGCACATATTTAGATACGACTAACTGTCCTTCTAAAAATCCTGCTTCGCAAACATTTTTAATACGTCCATCAATTATTACGCTTGTGTCGAGTATTTTTGCTCCGGCCATAACTTTCTTTTTGTCTTTATCTTTTTCTCTACTTGTTGCTTTAGGTAAACTAACTTCTCTAAGCCTATAAATTAATTCATCCTTATACTTTAAAGATAGGTTAATTCCAAGATAGCCTAAAATTCCATAGAGTATTAAAGAAAGCGCCGTTCCTATCACTGGAATTCTATTAATTGGTTGTGATAGAAGAAATGCTATAAAAAGGCCGAGTATAAGGCCTAAACTACCGGTTAAATTTTCCGACAGAGTCCTTTTTTTGAGTTCTGTTTCAACTCCCTTTAAATTTACTTCTATATACCTAAAAATCTTTGGAGATAAAATAAAAAATATGAGTGCGAAAATACCAATTATCACAACTGTTGCTATGTTAATTATGGTTGTATTAAAGCCTCGTGCAAAATCCATAGATTTTAAAAATATCACGAGCGCTACTCCAAGACCTGCTCCTATAATAGTAAATAAGAACCTAAATATCGTAGTTACTATTTTTTTATTTCTGCTTATACCATTCACCCCTTATCTTAAAATGGCATCATCTACAATTTTTACAATTTTTTCATAATCTTCTTCATAAACTAATACCATTTCAGATATTATAATTTGTTTAGCACTATTAAGTAATTTTCTTTCACCTGTTGATAAGTTTTTGGAAGTATCAGATCTTTCTAGGGCTCTTACTACTCTAGCTATTTCTTCAATATCTCCAGATTTAATTCTGTCCATGTTGAATCTATATCTTCTGCTCCAGTTTTTAGGCATTTCAACCTTTTCTTCACTTCCTAATACCTCAAACACCTTGTCCATATCTTCTCTTGTAAGAATATCTCTTACGCCAACTTCATCTGCATTTTCTACCGGTACCATTACTTCCATATCTTTTACAGGCAGCTTTAATATGTAATATTTTCTTTTTTCACTGAGAATTTCTCGCTCCTCAATTCCAACTATTACACCTGCTCCATGCATAGGATACACTATCTTGTCTCCAACATTATACATCACAATACCTCCTGGACATATATAGTATATCAAAGCAAGTAAATAAAGTAAATGTTTGATGATATCATAAATTTCAGACATATGCAATATATAACTTGAAAATTTATAAAATTTTTTAGTTGTAATTACTTATACTGCTGTATCATATAATACCATTAAATATGTAATTATAATCTTAAAATAAATCAAATTTAAATAAATTTAATCTAATCTTTTACTAACCTTTATAATTAAAGACTATTTTTTATCTCAAAGTAAATAATCCCTCAAACTAATAGCTCAAGGGATTTTATTTTTAAACTTTTTGTATTTTTATTTTTGACATATGAGAGTTAATATCTACTTCTTCTCCGTCAACGGAATCATTCTTAGTCACTTCAACTGCAAGAGTCTCAGACTTAATAAAGTCTGCTCCGGATTCAATTGCTTTTACAACTTCTTCATCGGAAGTATATTCAATCTTTATATTATCTAAGATGTTTAAATCTAAGTTCTTTCTCATTTGTTGAATTTTTGAAATGAATTCTCTGATATATCCTTCATTAATCAATTCTTCATTAAGTTCTGTGTCAAGGATTACAAATAGATTGTTTTCCATTGTAACGTCAAAACCTTCTTTTGATTTGATGTTTATCAAGATATATTCTTCTTTAATTTCAGTCTTTTCACCATTTAATTCTATTTCTTTTGGTCCATTAGAAAGTTCTGAAACAAATTCTTTAGGGTCTACAGAATTCAAATATTTTGAGAACTCTTTTATCTTGCTTCCAAGGATTGAACCTGCAACTTTAAAGTTAGGTTTTAATTCATAGTTCATAAATTGAGAAAGGTCTTCTTCAAAGTGAACTTCTTTTACATTAAGCTCTTCTTTTATAAGCTCATCTAACTCAGCAATTATTTCCCTGTATTTACCGTCGATGATTACTTTTGAAATTGGTTGACGAACTTTTATCTTAGCATTTTCTCTTGAAGCACGTCCTAATGCCACCAAGTTTCTAACTAAATCCATCTTTTCTTCTATCTTTTCATCTATAAATTCTTCGTTTACTTCAGGATATAGTTCTAGGTGAACTGACTCTCCATCAGTAAGACTTCTGTAAAGTTCTTCAGAAGTGAAAGGAACAAATGGTGCTATTAACTTAGCTATTCCAAGCATAACTTCATAAGTTGTTGCATAAACGGACTTCTTATCATCATCAATTTCAGTTGCCCAGAATCTTCTTCTGTTTCTTCTGATATACCAGTTAGACAAATCTTCTATTACAAATTCTTGAATATTTCTAACAACTTTTGTAACTTCAAATTTATCCATATCTTCTCTTACAGTCTTTACAAGATTGTTGTATTTTGACAATAACCACTTGTCTATTTCATCTCTCTTTTCATATGCAATATCAAATTCTCTAGGATTTATACCGTCTGTGTTTGCATATAAACTGAAGAAGTTATAGATATTTCTGATTGACCTGAAAAATTTAGAGTCAACTTCTCTAAGTCCATCTTCGTCAAATTTTGTAGGAGTCCATGGTGGAGATACATACATCAAGTACCATCTAACTACATCTGCTCCGTATCTGTCGAATAAATCAAATGGTTCAACAGTATTTCCCTTTGATTTAGACATCTTCTTACCAAATTTATCTAAAATTAAATCATTTACAAGTACATTCTTATATGGGCTCTCGCCTGTCATATAAGTTGAAATTGCAAGAAGTGAGTAGAACCAACCTCTTGTTTGGTCTATACCTTCACAGATGAAATCTGCCGGGAACAATTCATCGAAATCATCTTTGTGTTCAAATGGATAGTGCCATTGTGCAAAAGGCATTGCTCCTGAGTCAAACCAAACATCGCCTACTTCAGGTATTCTTGACATAGTATGACCACACTTATCACATTTGATATGAACGTCATCTACGTATGGTCTGTGAAGTTCTATTGATTCATCAATATCTTCAATTGCTCTTTCTGCAAGCTCTTTTCTTGATCCTACTGAAGTTGTATGCCCACATTCTTCACATCTCCAAATAGGAAGTGGAGTTCCCCAATATCTCGAACGAGAAATTGCCCAATCGTTTAGATTTTCTAACCAATTACCAAATCTCTTTTCCCCTACATAGTCCGGAAACCAATTTACACCATTATTATTTTCTACAAGTTTTTCTTTAAACTTAGTAACTTCGATATACCAAGATGGGTGAGCATAGTAGATTAATGGAGTGTGACATCTCCAACAATGAGGATAGTTGTGGTCAAATTTATGTTTCTTAAACAATAAATCATTTTCTCTCAAGTATTGGATAACTTCTTTGTCAGCATCCATTACAAACATACCCTTCCAAGGTGTTTCAGTAAATCTACCCGACTCATCAACCGGATTGAAAACCGGTAATCCATATCTCCTTCCTGTTTGATAGTCGTCTTCCCCAAACGCCGGAGCAGTGTGTACAACTCCTGTACCATCTTCTGTAGTTACATAATCTGCTGTCGTAACATAGAAAGCCTTTTGGTCAGTTTGTATAAATTTTAATAACTGTTCATATTCAATGCCTTCAAGGTCGCTGCCTTTCATTGTTTCAAGAATCTCATATTCGTGTTCAAATACAGAATCCGCTAATTCTTTAGCAACTATATAAACGTCATCGTGAATTTTTGCTCTGATATATTCAACTTTAGGGTTTACAGTAAGTGTTACGTTTGAAGGAAGTGTCCAAGGAGTTGTTGTCCATGCCAAGAAATACTCATTGTCTTTTCCTTTGACCTTAAATTTAGCTGTAACTGTTTCAGTTTTAATTTCTTCATAGCCTTGTGCAACTTCGTGAGATGCAAGCCCTGTTCCACAACGCGGGCAATATGGAAGAATCTTGTGTCCTTCATAGATTAGTCCATCTTTAAACATTTTATTATAAATGCTCCAAACAGATTCTATAAAGTTATTGTCTAGCGTTACATATGGATCATCTAAATCTATTAGATATGCCATTCTTCTAGTCAATTTTCTCCATTCAGACTCATATTCCCATACTGATTGTCTACACATTTCGTTAAACTGTGCAACACCATATTTTTCTATGTCTTGTTTGTTGTGAAGTCCTAATTTCTTTTCTACTTCAATTTCTACCGGCAACCCGTGAGTATCCCAACCTGCTTTACGCTTTACCTTGTAACCGCTCATTGTCTTATACCTACAAGTTAAATCCTTTAAAGTCCTTGCAATTACATGGTGAATACCCGGCTTACCATTTGCTGTTGGCGGTCCTTCATAAAAAATGTATGACTGATTACCTTCCCTTGTTTCAACAGATCTTTTCAACAGATCAATATCATCCCAGTAATTTGATATTTCAGATTCTCTATCTTTTACCGGAGATTTTGAAAGCGGTTTAAAATTTTCCATAACTTTTCCTCCTTAATTTATATAATAAAAAAGACCCAACTAAGGGACGACTTACGCCGCGGTACCACCCTTATTATAGGTCCTATCACTTGATTGTCTTTAAGGCAGACTTACCAATTTGCTCCAAGTTGATCTTATAAACTCAAGTTACATTCTCACACCGACCGAATGCTCTCTTAAAACTCTCTATTTATAACTGTCTCTTCATTGCTTATTTTCTCCAAAACATTCAAGTGTCTTGGATTTTAAAATTTTTATTACTGAATTTTGTACTTCTTCAAGAGCTACGTGAAACCTGCAACCGTCAAAATCTGAAGAATTAACTCCCATATATGAACAATATGGATCCTCTGCATTCATGCATCTGTTAACAACTATAGGTCCGTCTATAGCAACCATTATATCATAAAGAGAAACTTCCTCTTTTGGCTTATTTAGCATATATCCGCCTGTAACTCCTCTTTTTGCTGTAGTTATCCCCGCTAAATTCAACTTTCTAAGTATTCTAAGAGTAAATCTTTCCGGTATAACTCTATCATGTGCAATTTTTGGAGCTCCTACTACTTCTCCTTCATGTTGGGCTAAGTAACCGCATATCCTGAATGCATAATCTGTTTCTTTTGTGATTCTCATGGCTTTTCGTCCTTTCTAAATGCACTACTCTACCAAAGTCATTCTCTAAAATGTAACTATGCATTTCAATTTTATATTTTATATTAATATCACCTCAGTTGTCAATTGCCTTGTAGTCTTCGTATTTTAACTATGCTTGCTTCCTCATCTAAAATTACATCTTCATAAGTTAAAGCTTTGCCGGCCTCAACATCTCTTGCAAGTTTAGTTTTCTCTGTGATAATTCCTATAGGCAGAAGATTCTCCCGTCTTTGAATTTCCGCTTTTTCCAAAGCTCCATAAACTGAACTTCCGCCTATCCCCTCAAGTTTTTCTCCCTTTTTCAAATCTTTCTTTGCAATTGCAATAGTTTCTGCTACAGAACCCTTATAAGGTGCTATTGTAGAATCTTTTAAAACAACTGCTCTTATTATTGAAATTGGAGTTTCCAAACTTGTCAGATGATATGGTCTGTATATGGCAAAATTCGGCCTCTTGCCAACACTCAAATACTCCATTTCATTATCTATTATTTCAGAATTGGCCTTTGCAATGGCAAAAACTCCGGGAGCTATCCCCATAGAAAAATCAACCGTTCCATAGGAATTTAATTTCGAACCTCTTGATTCTAAATCTATATCTTGTGCTATTGTCTTAGGGGTTGTAGAAAAAGAATGACAGCCTCTAATATCCGGAACGAACCCTGTTGCATTGCAAACTGCATTTAACTCTGTCATTGTGTTTGTGCCATCTACAAAAGAAGTCAACATTCTCGGATTTAACCCTCTCTTAATTGCTTCTTCTCTTAATTGTTCAGGAGTGGCACTTCTATCTAACTTATTATTCTTTCCCTTCCCAAGAACTAAAACTTCAAAACCCATTGTATTTAAAAATTCATAGAGTTCAATTATTGCTCCCGGTTCATCTCCGGCCGAACCGGAATAAACAACCCCTGCTTCATCTGCCAATGATTTTAAATATGGACCAACTGTCGCATCCATTTCAACATTTAAACTAACAATATGTGTGTTAGATTCGATTGCTCTTAATGCAACTTCACAACCGGCATTAGTATCCCCTGTGCAATCTACGACTACATCAGGCAGCTCTGCCGCAATCATGTTGTCAGTTGTGGCAATTGACTTTCCATTTTTTATAGCTTCTCTTGCCACTTCAATATCTTCAGTTACCAAAAATTCTTCTTCAGTAAACCCTGCTGATATAAAAGTATCTTTCACTTTTTCAATCCTTCTTGAGGACAAAATAAGAGGTGTGAAATTTTGTAGTCCTCTTAATTGAGTTAAAAGGGAACTCCCCATTATTCCACAACCAATTATTCCAA
Source organism: Peptoniphilus sp. (assembly GCF_034090345.1). Lineage (GTDB taxonomy): Bacteria > Bacillota > Clostridia > Tissierellales > Peptoniphilaceae > Peptoniphilus. Next base: position 23,717 of record NZ_JAXDSS010000064.1, read on the forward strand.
CCGATATATTCCCGTATTCTTTTAATCTATTCTGTAAGTAGAACATTCTACCTCCTAAAGATTTCTGCTCATCATCACAGCAGAAGATACTGCCCATTGTATGTTGTATCCTCCGCAAATTCCATCTATATCAAGAGCCTCACCTATTATATAAAGCCCTTTTACCACCTTAGACTCAAAAGTCTTCTCATCAACCTGTGATAGTTCCACCCCTCCTATAGTAACTTGAGAGTTATCAAATCCCTTAGTCCCTGAGATATCTATTCTGTGATTTAAAATTTCTTCAACCATTTTCTCAAAAGCTTTCTCGTCAATATTACTCATTGGAATATCTTGATACAAATTTAATTTTTTACAGATATATCCAACTAATTTCTTGTCTATTATTCCCATAAGCCATCTTTTTAGTGAATAATGGCTCAACATATAATACATGTTATAAAGCTCATCTTTGACTTTTTCATCAGAATAATTTACTAGAGAAAATTTAATATATTTATTTCCGCTTTTAATATTAACTGCCTTAGATAAATTTAAGATAGGTGGGCCACTTAATCCATAATCAGTGAACAACACTTCTCCCTCTTCCTCTTGTACTAGTTCATCATCTATATATAGTCTTGGCTTAGAGTATACTTTTACACCACTTATTGATTTTAAATCCTTTGAATCAGAAGTAATTTGAGTTAGTGCAGGATAAAGGTTAGTTACTTTATGCCCCAAACTCTTCAAAATTGCAAAACTCTTGCCATCACTCCCAAGCTTAGGAGAAGAACAGCCTCCAGTTGCAAATACCACTCTATCAGCCACAAACTTCTCTTCATTGGTATAAACTGTAAATTTATTATTCTCTTTTTCCACCTTCAAAACCGGCGAAGACGTAATAACTTCAACACCCAGCTCTTCGAGTTCCTCTAAAAGTTGAGTCACAACAGTTTGAGCTTTTAAAGTTTGAGGATAGACTCTATTCCCTTCACAAGTCGTAAAAATCGCAACAGATTTCAAATAATCTATAAAATTTTCATTTGTAAATCCATTTATAGCTTCTGTCACAAATTTTGAATTATAATTTTTATAAGATACATCTAAATTAGTCAAATTACATCTTCCATTTCCAGTTGTCAGCATTTTTTTTAAGATTCTATCTTTCTTTTCTAAAACGGTCACTTGATGTCCTACCCTCTTAGATTCAATTGCTGCAAAGATGCCGGAGACTCCTCCACCAATTATTATAATTTTCATTTGATTGCCCTTCCTTTGTATATTATATTTAATCTTTACTCTCATTTCAATTTATCTTTACAATATGCTCTCTAAGACTAAGATACATTTTAGAAACAAAAACTAAATTATAACCTAAATATTTATTTAACTTCGTTTATTGACTCTCCGTTCATATAAGATTGTAAATTCCCAACTATTATGTCAAGCAACCTCTTTCTCGTATCTAAAGATGCCCAAGCTATATGCGGTGTAATCAATAAATTCTGTGCTCCACGTAGAGCATTGTTCTCTAACATTGGCTCAACTGCAACAGTATCTATCCCTGCAGCATATATTTTTCCAGAATCTAAAGCCTCCCTAAAATCAGCTTCATCTATCAACCCGCCTCTTGCAGTATTTAATAAAATAACTCCATTTTTCATTTTAGAAATAGTGTCTTTATTTATAATTTTCTCAGTTTTTTCATTTAATGGGCAGTGCAATGCTATTACATCCGACTTTTCCAATAACTCATCAAACGAAACATACTCTCCTATTTCTCTGCCCTCATCAGTTGGTCCGGATCCACTTGTGATTACGTTCATTCCCAAACTTTTTGCAATACGGCCAGTGTTTTTGCCTATGTTTCCAAACCCGACTATACCCATCGTCTTTCCATATAGCTCAATCACAGGATGCTTCCAATAGCAAAAATCATCCGCCTTAATCCATTCTCCTGCCATTACTGACTCAGTATGCCTATATGTGTTGTGACAAATTTCAAGCAACAGTCCAATTGTAAATTGACTGACTGCATAAGTCGAATAATCAGGACAATTTCTAACAGATATATGTCTCTTTTTAGCCTCTACAATATCGATGTTATTATATCCGGTAGAACAAAGTCCTATATATTTTAAATTGTTGCATTTCTCAATGATATTTTTTGAAATTGGAACTTTGTTCACTATTATAGCTTCAGCATCTCCAATTTTTTCTATAATTTCACTTTCATTTTTAACATCAGTATCTCTATATAAAATTACATCTCCTAAACTTTCCAATTCATCAAAACTTAAATCTCCGGGATTTAATGTCTTATAATCTAAAAAAACTATTTTCATAATTTACCTCTACTATTTCAAATAACTGTATATTTATCTCAAGTAAATACTATATAATAGATTTAAATAGCATTTACTGTTGTACAAACTAATTATATTTATTATACATAATTAAAAAATAAATAGTATCGTCTTACAAAAACTACTTCGTAAATTTTTACATTGTTAAATGCTAAATTTAAAATTCAGGTGATTATTATGAAAAAATTATTTTCTATATTATTACTACTATTTGCAATCGCTCCAAGTATAGTCTTTGCTGATTCAATAGACTCTATTGAAGTAAATGCAAATATACTTGATGACGGTTCTCTACAAATAACACAAGTTTGGAAAGCAACAGCTGATAGCGGAACAGAATTTTATATTCCCATGCAAAACTTAAACCACATGGAACTAACTGACTTTAAAGTTTCAGATGAAAATGGTCCTTATACAGAAGTTCCTTGGGATGTAGAGGCTTCTTTTGAAGAAAAGGCGAACAAATACGGAATTAATAAAACAGTCGACGGCATTGAATTGTGCTTTGGTAAAACTGCATTAGAACCAAAGACCTACACAATAAACTACACTTTGAAAAATGCCATGATAGGTTACACAGATTTAGACGGATTTAATATTAGATTTATAAACCATGATATGGATCCGGCCCCTGATAATGTAAAAGTAACTATTCAAAAAAATGGTGTTGATTTAAACGAGAGTAACACAAAGATTTGGGCATTCGGATACATTGGAAATATCTTATTTGAAGATGGCAAAATCGTTGCTAAAAATACAGAACCTTTTTCAAATAATCAAAATTTAACTATTCTAATGTCTTTGAATAAGGGAATAATAAATCCTTCTTACACCCTAAATGATAGTTTTGAAACTTTAAAATCAGTTGCATTTGAAAATTCAAGCTATGAAAATGACTATAATGATTTAAATGGTATTTCAGGAGATGCTATTTCGCAAAGTTCTAAAGATTTTTCAGGCCCGGTTACCTTAATAATTTTCTTTATTATTTTAATGCCTATCTTCATATTCTTTTCGATTCTAGTATCTACTTCAAAAAAGCGTACTATAGCGAAGAATATAAATGAGGTCGATGAAGACCAGCCCGAATATTACCGTGAAGTACCTTTCAACGGCAATCTGACGGCCTTACTTTATTTAAGACAAAAAGAAATCAATATATTAAATGCTATAATCTCAGCTCAAATTCTAAAGTGGGTAAAATCCGGAAATTTATCATTTGAATGTACAAAAAACTCAGATATCCCAAAAGCAAAGTTAAAGTCAAAAGATAATGTCTTAAAGATAAATAGTGTTCCTAATACAAAAAATGGATTTGAAACCAATTTATTTGAATTTATTTTAAAAGCTAAGGGCGATGATGATATTCTAACTCCAAAAGAGTTCAAAAGATTTTTATTGAAGTCTAAGAACTTTCCATATAAATTTTTAAAATCTATAAAAGAAGAGGGAAGAAATTATTTAATAGACAATGGATATCTTGAAGAAAGGACTTCTAATAAATATTATCTAACAGAAAAGGGTCTTATTGAAACTTCTCTCCTATGTGCCTTTGAAAGATTTTTATACGATTTAGAAGATGAAATCGAAAAAGAACCAATAGAAATTTCAAAATTCGATGATTTATTAATTATGGGAGTGTTGTTAGGTTCAGCCGAAGAAGTAATCGATGCATTCAAATATTTTTATCCTGAAGATAAATATGCCAATCACACCCCTTTATACGTTGGTTCTAACAGTCTATATCCACACTACTTATATCTAACTTCTTTCTCTAAAAATTCATATCAAGCTTATGGCTTAAGTTCAAGTTCGAGTTCAGCCTCCTTTGGTGGAGGCGGTGGATTCTCCGGAGGCGGAACCGGTGGCGGTGGTAGATAGATATGACTGTGAAATAGTGTATAAAAAATTTTAATTTGTTTAGAAAGAAAATTACGCTTTCTTGTAAATAGTTTGTAAAAAATACGAAAATTTTTGAAAACTCCTAGGAGTTTTGTTTGCTATACTTATTTTTAGTGGTTTTTGGTTTATTTTAGCTGCTATGTGTTGATTTTTACATAAAAAGAGAGACTCATATTAATGAATCTCCCCAATATTTGACATAGAGCCAGCAAAATAAGCGTGGTTTCCCACGCCTGTTTTGTTTAGTTTATTATCTCTTTTCTAATTGTAACTTCTTGTTTTGCTTCGTCCCATTTGATGTCTTGTCCGTCTTTTAAGCCCAATGCTCTTGCTACGTTTGCTATCGGCAG
>NZ_JAXDSS010000126.1:0-2368 GCF_034090345.1 Peptoniphilus sp.
TTCTCCAACCGCCAAAGTCATTACCGTATCATCAGTGAATTTAGACTCTCTATTAAACAAAACAAAATCTTTTGACTTTTCTCCTCTATCAAATTCATAAGGAGAACCTATTATATCTCCCAAAATTGCACCATACATAAAACTCAACTCCTTCTGTTTGGATTGATCTATTTATTCTTTCTTCTATTCCTTCCGGTGATGTTATATTTTTTAAGGATATTTCTCTATATTTTTGGAATGTTTCTGAAATTTAGATTCCTTTTGTTTTCTGAGAGTCTTTGTCCCAATCAAAACATCTATACACTTTAGTTATTGACACATATCCACTTTTTCTTTATTTAAATTTATGTTTTTTAATTATCTAGCCTTTATTCTTACATAGGTAAATATACTTAAATTTATTAATAAACTTACACATGTGATAATCTTCAATCCCCAAATTATATCTGGATCTATTCTTAATTCTTTAGATATTGTATACATAACTATTAAAATAAAATTTAGTGTATTAATAGTTATAGATTTATGAAAATTATATTTTGTCTTTACATCTTTTAAATCAAGTATATTAAAATAAGTTATTGCTAAAAATAAATATAAAAAACAGGTTGCATATAAATTACTCATTTTTACCTTCTTAGATTTTTTAATTCTTATAGTGTCCTCTGCAACTAATAATATATATGCTATTATTTTCAATTTTATATATTAATCTATGTTCACTATTAATCCTTCTACTCCAAAATCCAGATAGTTCAAATCTTAATGTTTCTGGTTTACCTATTCCCTTATTTTTGTTTCTATCAATATCTTTTATAAGATCATTTATTCTTTTTAGTATTTTTTTATCTTCTTTAAGCCAAAATAAATATTCCTCCCACGCTTCATCGACCCATATTTTCTTCATCAATTACCTCATGTTCAATCCCATTAACATTAATTTTCTTACTACGTCTTATTAGTTCTTGATAATAATCTGTGTCTTTCATAATAAATTCATTTTCTTTTAAATTATTATATTCATCTAAACTTATCATAACTACATTCCTTTCTTCTTTTCTAGTTATGATAATTGGCTCACAATTATCTATTGTTTTATCTAAATATTCCTTAAAATTTTTTCTAGCTTCTGAATAATTTACTGATAGCATAATATCACCTCTTAGCTTCATTTTAACATAAGTACAATTTTTAGTACAACTTTTAATTTGTTTGACAAAATAGAAAATATAATTTACAATGTATTATTAAAGTTATCTCCATTCTTTAACACTAAAGGATGCGATAATCTTCATAAACTGATGCTATGTTTTATTAATAAGTGTTTTTTCTATGTCCTATATCAACAAAAACTAATACAAGTTCATCGTCTCTTATATCTGCAAGAATACGATAATCTCCTATTCTATATCTCCATTGACTGCTTCTGTTTGCTGTAAGTCCTTTCCCATGAATACGAGGATTTTCACAATTTGCAAGATTCTTTTCAATCCAAACTTTAATTATTTTTTGGATTTGCCTGTCCAGCTTTCTAAAAGTTTTATCAAACTTATCTGTTGTAGTTATCTGGTATGTCATATTCCTAAATCTTCCCAAAGTTCATTAATCGGTCTTGTTTTTAGTGTTCCTTTTGCCTTTTCTACTTCATACTCCTCAAACACTTTAAGATCATATTCCTTTTCAATATGTTCAAGCATTGTCATTCTAATTATTTCAGATAGACTTTTATTATTAAGCTTTGCGTAGGATTTCAAAATATTTAGCTCGTTTTCTGGAACTCTCAAACTAATTGTAGACATATACATACTCCCTTCTTTTTTGTAATACGATTGTATTACTTTAATCGGTATTTGTCAAGATAATATTGATTTTATTAGGCAAGCAGATTGTATAAAATAAAGAGTATTAAGTCTACATATTTTTTAGCATCAGCAAGATCAATTTAGATAAAGAAAATAAATATTAAAGTAATAAATTCATAATTTAAGATAAATTTACACCCTAATTAAAATGGGGCTGTTGCAAAAGTCCTAAAATAAAAAAAACGAGAAAACTAAAAAATCCTCGTCTTTTTTGATACAATGTATTTATGAAAAAACAAAACAATACACTGTCTCTTAAATACTTGATTAAAAAAATGATGTTGCAGAGTAGAATCATCTATTCTGCAACATCACCTTTTATCCTCATTATTTACTTGCTTGTGAAATCATCCAAATTACTTTATTATAACTTCCAATAAGTTCATCCATATTAGCAGAAACTAAATAATCACTTTTATCATCTGCATCAGCTTTAATCTCTTTAGCTTTATTCAATAGATGTTTGTAATCTTCCTTTAATACTTCAAATATCTTTTTAACATCAT
>NZ_JAXDSS010000129.1:0-24025 GCF_034090345.1 Peptoniphilus sp.
TAGAGATTTAAGTTTTTTAAAGTCATTCATAAGAGAGAATATGTTATCTTTATAATAACTAGGAAGATCCGGATAATTTATTAAAGACCTTAAAATATTTTTTGAATAACTCTTTTTTAAAAATAAAATATGTTTTTTTGAGATATATCCTTTTATTTTGTAATATATTTCTGAAAATAAATCTATATCATCCATATTATAACTAAATTTTATTATGTTGAGTACATCTCTAACTACAAAATGATTAAAAAATTTCAATCTATTTCCCTTGACGTTGAATTCAACTTTATTTCTTTCAAAATATTCAACCAATCCAAGAGAAGACAAGTTATTTCGATAGATAACGGCATAGGATTTATCAGGCGATTCTACCATTTTCTTTTTGATAAATTTATACTGTTCTTTATTGTTTTGAACTTTAATTATGTTAACCGGACTTATATAGTCATTTACGGTAACTATATTTTTATTAAATCTATTCTTATTGTTTCTAATAAATAAATTTGAAGTAGAGACTATATTTTTAGATGAACGGAAATTATATTGTAAGTAGTAGTACTTGACGTCTTTATAAATTTTTTCAATATTTAGTAGATAATTTGGGTTAGCTCCTCTAAAAGCATAGATTGATTGGTCATCATCTGCAACGATAAATAAATTATGATTTGGAGCGGTTAAATATTTTAAAAGTTCAAATTGAGATATAGAAGTATCTTGTCCTTCGTCAAGTTGAACAAATTTATACATATTTTTATATTTATTTCTGATGTTTGGTTCTGACTTTAGGACATCTAAAGCCTTTACAACCATATCGTCAAAGTCGATTAAATTGTTTTCATCTTTATATTTTTCGTAGGCATTATAAATTTTTGTGAAGTTTATAATTTTTGCACTTTTATCAGTTGGAATTTCTAAAGAATTTTTAAAGTAAGAAATTTTAGAAATAATTTGTTCAAGTGTTTCTTCGCCAACATTTTTATGGTTAATTTGAAAATATATCTTGCGAAGTATATCATATTTTCCGGATGAACCTTCATCTATCAATATCATATCTCTGCCCTTTAACCTATAGTAATCACGAATTATTCTGTAAGCATGGGCATGAATAGTTGAAAACTGAGGTTTAGAAGAAGTTTTTATGTCCATTTCTTCAAACCTTTTTTTCATATCCATTTGAGAAGCTTTAGAAAAAGTTATTGTTAAAATTTCAGATGGATTCACACCTAAATCTATAAGTTTTAAAATCCTGTGTAAAAGCATTGTTGTTTTTCCGGAACCGGGCACAGCAAGGGTAAGAGCAGGCCCTGTCGTATGTTTAATGGCTTTAATTTGTTCTGAAGATAATTGCAACTCTACACCACCTTTGTATTAATTGTAATATAAATTTGTCAAAAATTAAAGAAATAGGGGGTTTATAAAATTTTATTAGATTTAATTATCTTAGAGGTTTCCAATATATTTAAAAAGACTTTTACATTATGAAGCATTGTTATATAATTAATTAGAGGTGCCTATGAAGAATCCATTTAAAATGTTTGACAACTTTTTTATAAAGTTGATAAACCAAAAAATGAATAGTAGATACACTAATTTTTTATTTTATCATATAACGAATTTGGGTGGAGCAGTGAGTGTGGCATTGATTACTCTCTTAATGTTTTTAATTGGTGGTAAAATTAGAGAATTATCTGTAGAAATAATTTTGAGTTTGATTGTATCAACACTATTTGTACAGATTTTAAAGAGAATTTTTTCGAGAAACAGACCCTACTGGATTTTGGAAAATTTAAACACTTATGGAATTGACCTTTCAGATTATTCATTTCCATCAGGTCATTCAGCTGCAGCATTTACACTTGGCATGAGCATTGCATTGAATTATCCTGCAATAAAATTAGTTGTATTAATAATTGCAACACTTATTGCAATTTCAAGAATATATCTAGGAGTGCATTACCCCACAGATGTGCTTGCAGGAGTTATAATTGGAATAATTGCCAGTGTAATTGTACATGATCATATATATCAGGTAGCTATTACATATTTAAGAGGAAAATTTATTTAGGAGGAATTAATGTTAGTAACTAATTTTTTACAAAAGAGAAAATCTGTAAGAGATTTCAAACCGACCAAGGTAGATAAGTATGAGCTTGAAATTATAAAAGATGCGATAGAGCAAATTTCAAGAGAAGAAAATGGGCTTCTTAAGTTTCAACTTTTAGAAAATGGTTCAATAGTTTCTGAAGGGTTAAAGGGCAAGGCAGGATATGGCGGAGTTATGATCGAATCTCCACACTATGTGAGCATATCTTCAGGGAAAGAGACATTAGAAAATAAATTAAAAATAGGTTATGCTCTTGAAAAATTAAATACTAAAATTGTAGACCTGAATATAGATACTTGCTGGATTACAGTTGATGAAGTAGATAAAGATACAATGAAGAGTGTATTTGGAGAGGATGGAGATAAGATAAATTATCTTATAGGTTTTGGATATGGAAAAGCAAAGAAATTCTTCTCTAAAGAAACAACAAGCTCAAGAAATCCTGTGAAAGAAATGGTTTTTGATGGTGAAATTGGAAACCCTGTTTCAGCAGAAGTTCTTGAAGAAAGAGGGCTACTTGATATATTCTCAACAATTATATATGCTCCAAGTCATAAGAATTTTCAACCGTGGAGATTTGTTATAAAAGACTCTGAAGTAGAAATATATATAGTAAAATCTGATGAAGACTTGAGAAGTTTGATAGATATCGGAGTAATAATGTTCTATTTTGAAGAGCTTGCAAGAGAAAAGAGTTTGGAAGGAAAATGGAATTTAAATATCCATGAAGAAGGAAATTATTTAAAGATAGCGTCTTTTAAATTATAAATTTTAGAATTGAACCGAGGCTTTCGGTTCTTTTTTATATATTTTTTAGCATTAATAAAATTATTGAGAAAAAATTTTATAACTAATAATTATTAAAATAGCCAAATTAAGGGGATTGAAGGCTTGTGAAAAAAATAATAATAATATTTTAAAAAAATAAAATTCTATGTTATAATACAAAATGTAATAGATAAAAGGAGAAAACACTATGTCGAATAAGTTTGTAATTGATATTCATAATGTTTTTATGTTGCTTAACAATATTTTACAAAATGATTTAAAAACAGACCTAGGAGATAGTGTAAACTTTTCTAAGAGAGCTATAGTTGTAACTAAAAATATCTAACTGAGAGAATCGTTGTGCGATTCTCTATTTTTTTTAGGAGAAATGATATGGGAAAAATTTATGAAGGCAAAGCTAAGGAAGTTTATAGTACAGATAATAATTCTGAGTACATTATCAAGTATAAAGATACTGCAACAGCAGGTAATGGAGAAAAAAGAGCAGATATACTTGGTAAAGGAGAGTTAAATCTTGCCATTACAACATCGATATTTAAGATGTTAGAAGAAAATGGTGTTAAAACTCATTATGTTGAAACTGTGGACAACAGACAAATGAGGGTTAAAAAAGTCAAAATTATGCCTTTAGAGGTTATTGTAAGAAATATTTCAGCGGGTTCTTTTGCAAAGAGATATGGTGTTGATGAAGGAATTGTATTTAAAGTTCCAACTTTTGAATTGTCATATAAAAATGATGATTTAGGAGACCCTTTGATGGTTGAAGATCATGCTATAGTATTGGGAATGATTACAAAAGAAGAGTATGACTATTTAAAGAGAGAAACTCTAAAGATAAATGATTTACTAAAAGATTTCTTTGAAAAGATAAATCTAAAATTAGTAGATTTTAAAATTGAATATGGAAAGGATGAAAATGGAAATATTTTGTTGGCAGATGAGATAAGTCCAGACACTTGTAGATTATGGGACAAAGATACTAATAAAAAATATGATAAAGATATTTTCAGAAGAGATTTAGGAGATTTGATAGAAGGTTACAAAGAAGTTTTGAATAGGATAAATGGCTAATGTGTGGAGTAATAGGAATATATTCAAATAAAGAAGTTGGTAAGAAGTTATTCTATGGACTTAATTCACTTCAACATAGAGGACAGGAGTCAGCAGGGCTATGCGTCTTTGATGGTGAGAAAATGCGTTTAGAAAAGAGCATGGGTCTAGTTTACGATATTTTCAGTGAAGAAGTTTTGAATAAATTGTCCGGAACGATAGGGATAGGACATGTCAGATATTCTACAGCAGGGGGTTCATTTGAATACAATACACAGCCTTTAATCGGATTTACGAGGGGCAAGGAAATATGTTTAGCTCATAATGGAAATTTAATAAATCATCAAATCTTAAAGACAAGACTGGAAGAAGATGGAATGATGTTCCAAACTACCATAGACAGTGAAGTAATTCTATTTTTGATATCAAGATACTATAAAGATAACATCATTGAAGCTATAAAAAAGACGATGGGAATAATTCAAGGAGCTTATTCAATTGTTATGATGTTTGAAGGTAAACTGATTGCATTTAGAGATCCAAATGGATTTAGACCTCTTGTGCTTGGTGTTGGAGAAGATGGAGAATGTATAGTAGCATCAGAAAATGCACCACTTGAGATAATTGGAGTATCTGAAAAAAGAGATGTTGAACCTGGCGAAATAATCGTAATTGATAAGAATGGAATAAAATCTGAATTCTATGAAAGCGACAATGAAAGACACCACTGTATTTTTGAATATGTTTATTTTGCCAGAGATGATGCAACTCTTGATGATATAAATTCATATAATTTCAGAAGAAGATGCGGGGAAATTCTCTCAAGAGAAGCGCCGGTTGAAGCTGATTTGATAATTTCAGTACCGGACAGTGGAACACCGGGGGCGATAGGGTATGCTCAAGAAACGGGAATTCCATTTGCAGAGGGATTGGTAAAGAACAGATATATGGGAAGAACTTTCATAAAGCCAACAAATGAAGAAAGAGAAATAAGTGTAAAGATGAAGTTAAATCCACTTGGAACTGTTCTAAAAGGTAAGAAGATAGTTGTTGTAGACGATTCAATTGTAAGGGGAACTACTTCTGCAAATTTAATCAAGCGAATGAAAGAAGCAGGTGCAAAGGAAGTGCACATGAGAATAGTTTCTCCGCCGGTTGAGTACCCTTGTTACTATGGCATAGACACTCCATCGAGAAAGAATTTAATTGCAGCAAATTATTCTATTGAGGAAATTAGAGAAAAAATAGGAGCGGACTCTTTAGCTTTTATCTCTATGGAAGGAATGATAGAAGCAAGTTTAAAAGAAAAAGAGATATTTTGCAAAGCTTGTTTCAACGGTGATTATCCCGTTGATCCGATACTCATTTGAGGAGGATATAAATCATGAATGAAGATATAAAGATAATTTATGTCAAAAAAAAAGATGAATTTGATTATGAGTCTGAGGACGTAAAAAAAGAAATTGAAAATTCTTTAAATATACAAGTAGAAAAGTTGAGAATTTATAGAAGGTATGATTTGAAAATAGACGAGAAGACTTTAAATTCAATATTGTATACAATTCTCTCAGAAAAACCTGTAGACGAGGTCTACGTTGGAGAAGAAGTAAAGAATTTAGAAAATAGTTTTGATAAAGTTATAAGAGTTTCGTATCTTCCGGGTCAATTTGACCAAAGAAAGCAGGGCTTGTTGGACACAATAGCACTTTTTACAAATGACAATATACTTGCAAAAGTGACTAGAGTGTATGAATTTAAAGGTATTGATGAACAAGAACTTGAAAGAATAGAAAATCTGTTGGTAAATCCTGTAGACTCTGAAAGCATAAAATTAGACTATGAATGTCAGTCATTAGAAAAAAACACAAAAAATAATGCCGAAAATATTACTTATGATGGATTTATAAATTTCTCAGATTCAGAACTTGATGAATTTTTAAAAAATAAAAATTTAGCTATGAACTTGGAAGATTTAAAGGTTTTTCAAGAATACTTTAAAAGTGAAAGTAGAGATCCAAACGAAACAGAATTGTCTATTATTGACACTTATTGGTCAGACCATTGCAGACATACTACATTTAACACAGGACTTGATATCGATTTTGAAGAGAAGACCAATTTAGATAGAGAAATTAAAAAATCCTTTGAATACTATTTAAATTTACGCCAAGAATTGAATATTAAAAAGCCGATAAGCTTGATGAGTTTTGGAACCATATTTGCAAAATATCTAAGACAAAATGGGAAACTTGAAGACCTTGAAATCAGTTCAGAAATAAATGCTTGCTCAATAAAAATAAAAGTTAAAGTTGAAATTGACGGAAGAGAAGAATTAAGAGATTATCTTTTGATGTTTAAAAATGAAACTCACAACCACCCTACAGAAATAGAACCAATAGGTGGAGCAAGTACTTGTCTAGGGGGAGCTATAAGAGACCCGCTGAGTGGAAGAGCATTTGTATATCAAGCTATGAGAATAACTGGAGCAGCTGACCCATTTACATCAGTAGCAGACACTTTAGAAGGCAAGTTACCACAAAAGAAAATAACTACAGAAGCTGCAAAGGGATATTCATCTTATGGTAATCAAATTGGTCTAGCCACAGGTTATGTAGACGAAATGTACCACAGCGGATATGTTGCAAAGAGATTGGAAGCAGGGGCCGTAATAGCTGCAGCACCTTTAGAAAATGTGAAGAGAATGGAACTTGTAAAAGGTGATTTAGTAATTTTACTAGGAGGAAGAACAGGTAGAGATGGCATAGGTGGAGCAACGGGTTCATCTAAATCACATATCATATCTTCAATTAAGACAGAGTCAGCTCAAGTACAAAAGGGAAATGCACCGGAAGAGAGAAAGATACAAAGGCTTTTTAGAAGAAGAGAAGCTGCAGAATTAATTAAAAAGTGTAATGATTTTGGTGCTGGTGGAGTAAGTGTTGCAATTGGAGAACTCTCAGATAGTATAGAAATTTATTTAGATAGAGTACCTTTAAAATACGAGGGATTAAAGCCAAGAGAAATTGCAATTTCAGAATCACAAGAGAGAATGGCTGTGGTAATTGCACCGAAAGATAGAGAAACTTTTGTAAAACTTGCCGAAGAAGAAAATTTGGAAACTACCCATGTTGCTACAGTTACAGATGATGGAAGAATGGTAATGCTATATAAAGACAAAGTTATAGCAGATATGAGTTATGAATTCATCAATTCAACCGGAGCAGAGAGAACGCAAAAGGTTAAAGTTAAATCTGAAAGTTTACCTAGTTCTTTAAAAGTTGAAGATAGAAATCCTGAAAATTTAAAAGAATATCTAAGGGATTTAAATATAACTTCAAAAAAGAATTTGATTGAATTATTTGACCAATCCGTTGGAAGGGCAACAGTGCTTTCTCCGCTTGGTGGTAAAAATCAAACAGTGCCAATACAAGCTATGGTTGCAAAAATTCCTTCATTTGATGGAGATGTAAAGACAGTATCACTTATGAGCTATGGATGTAATCCGAAGCTTTCAGAAGAATCTCAATACCTAGGTGGTTACTATGCTGTAATTGAATCAATTTCAAAGTTGATTGCAACAGGAAGCTCAGTTGAAAATATAAGACTTTCTTTACAAGAGTTTTATGAAAGACTTGGATCTGAAGAATCTTGGTCTAAGCCTTTGAAATCATTACTTGGAGCACTTGAAAGTTCTGCATTCTTTGAAACACCTCCAATTGGTGGAAAAGATTCAATGAGTGGTACTTTTGAAGATATAAATGTGCCTCCTACTCTAATTTCATTTGCAGTTTCAACAGAAGACGTTGAAAATATAGTTTCACCTGAGTTTAAGAAAAAAGGTAGATTGGGATTAGTCGAAATTGAATATGATGAAAATCTCAAACTAAATTTAAGTAAATTAAAAGAAAACTTTGAGAAAATTCATAAAGATATTTTGGGGAAAAATATTATCTCAATAAGTGCAATAACAGCTAAAGGGACTCTTCCTCAAATATATGAACAAGCTCTTTATAAGACAGGGTTTGATATAGAACTTGAAGATTTATATTCTCCAAGATATGGAAGTTTTATAGTTGAGTATTTACAAGACAGAGATTTTATAAAAAATATAGGTGAATTTTCTGAAAAAATAGTTGTAAATGGAATAGAACTTGAGAAAAGTGAGCTTGAAGAAAGTTATATCCACACTTTAGATAAAATATTTAAGCCTAAGGCAAAAATAAAGTTAGACACTGAAGTTAAAAATAAAAAAGTGGAAAAGAGAAGACTAAATTCAAATAGACCGGTAGAAAAAGTAAAAGTTGTAATTCCTGCATTTCCTGGCACAAATAGTGAATGGGATACAAAGAAAGCCTTTGAAAAAGAAGGTGCAGAAGTAGACATACTTTTATTTAGAAATAGAACTACTTCAGATATAAACGAATCAATAGATGAATTTGCAAGATTGATTAAAACATCTCAAATTTTAGCAATACCTGGCGGATTTTCAATGGGAGATGAACCGGATGGTTCAGGAAAGTTCATAGCAAATGTAATAAGGTCGCCAAAAGTAAAAGAAGCAATAGAGTATATGTTAAAAGAAAATGACGGATTGATTTTGGGAATATGCAACGGATTTCAAGCTCTTATAAAAACAGGCTTGTTGCCTTACGGAGAAATAAAAGAGTTGGGAGAAGATGATCCTACATTGACATTTAATACTGTTGGAAGGCATATAGCGTGTTTTGCAGATACAAAAGTTTTGACTACTAATTCACCTTGGTTGAACACTTTAGAAGAAAATAAATCTTATAAAGTTCCAATATCACATGGAGAAGGTAGACTGGTAGGCAATGAAGAATGTGTGAGAAGTTTATTTGAAAATGAGCAAGTTGTGGCAGTTTATGAAGATTGTCCAAACGGTTCAGTTTTAAATATAGAATCATTGATTTCTAAAGATGGTAAAATCTTAGGTAAGATGGGTCATTCTGAAAGAGTTGATAGCGATTTGTATAAAAATATAGAAGGAATTGAGTATCAAAATATATTTAGAGCCGGAGTAGAATATTTTAAGGAGAAATAATGGATAGAGAACTTTATAATAGCCCTTTAAATACCAGATATGCAAGTAGAGAAATGAGTCATATTTTTTCAGATATGGAAAAATTTAAGACATTTAGAATATTGTGGACAGAACTTGCAAAAGCTGAAATGGAACTCGGATTAGGTATTTCATTAGATCAAATTAAAGAATTAGAAGAAAATATAGATAATATAGACTTTGAAAAAGCTGCTGAATATGAAAAAGAACTTAGACACGATGTAATGGCACACGTAAAAGCTTATGGGGATGTGGCAAAGAGTGCAGCAGGGATAATACACCTTGGGGCTACAAGCTGTTATGTAAATGACAACACAGATATAATAGTTATGAGAAGAGCTTTAAAGCTAGTGGCTAAAAAACTTGCGGTATTGATAAAAAATATATCTGAATTTGCTGAAAAATATAAGGGCTTACCTACACTTGGCTATACTCATTACCAACCGGCACAGCTAGTTACAGTTGGGAAAAGGGCAACTCTTTGGATTCAAGATTTTTTAATCGATTTAGAAGAAATTGAATACAGAATACAAAATCTTAAACTTAGAGGAGTAAAGGGCACAACTGGAACTCAAGCTTCATTTTTAGAATTATTTGATGGAAATCATGAAAAAGTTAAAGAACTTGAAAAGAAAATAGTAAACTCACTTGGATTTACAAGTGCTATTTCAGTTTCAGGACAGACTTATACAAGAAAAGTAGATTTTCAAATTTTACAAGCTCTATCACAAATAGCTCAGTCAGCTCATAAAATGACTAATGATATACGACTTTTACAAAATTTAAAAGAAGTAGAAGAACCTTTTGAGAAGAATCAAATAGGTTCTTCTGCAATGGCATATAAGAGAAATCCGATGAGAAGTGAGAGAATAGCATCATTGTCAAAATATGTAATAAACATAGCGCAAAATCCTGCAATGGTTGAAGCGACACAATGGTTTGAAAGAACTTTAGACGATTCAGCAAATAAGAGACTTTCAATTCCCGAAGGATTTTTGGCGACAGATGCAATCTTGGATATAGCTATAAATGTTACAAGCGGGCTTGTAGTAAATGAAAAAGTTATAGAAAGACACGTTGAACAAGAACTTCCTTTTATGGCAACTGAGAATATATTGATGGAAGCGGTAAAAAGAGGGGGAAATAGACAAGAACTTCATGAAAAAATAAGACAGTACTCCATGATAGCTGCGAGTCGAGTAAAAGATGAAGGAAAAGATAATAACTTATTAGAACTACTAGCGAAGGATAAAGATTTTTCGATTACAGAAGATGACATTAAAAATATTTTAAATCCTGTGAATTATATAGGCAGAAGTGAAAAACAAGTTGAAGAATTTTTAAAAGAGATTGTAAATTTTGCAATATTAGATTATGATACAAAATATAGAGTTAAATTAAAAGTTTAATATCTATGTATATATAATTTTAAAATAAAGGAATATAACGTAAATACTTTTTTAAATTTATTAGATAAGTTATTTCGATAGTGTTTTTTTGAGAGAGGAGATTTCGTCTAAAAGAAGCATGGACAGAATTTAAGACAGAAATTTCGGCAGGACTTAAAACTTTATGACCAGGTCACATATTTTAGTAGTCATTCCAAATATATTTTCTGATTTAGGAATGGATAGAGGGCTGTATTTACATCTATTGTCATAGTTTTAATTTGATAATTGGATTATATAGAATGTGAAGAGAGTCTTTTTTATATGGTATCATTGGCTCAACAGTATTATCTTTAATACTTGTGGAACACTTACAGGAGTTGTTAAAAAATCTAAGCTATTAAATGAAAAAATGTAATTACCAAATGTAGGTAAGACGTTTTTAGTATATACTGTTGAAACTACAGCCGGAGCATTACTTGGAACAAGCATAGTTACAACTTCTGTTGAATTTGCAATTGGTATTACAGACGAAGGTATAAATGATTTAACAACTTTGCAATCAGGATTTTTTGATTTTCTTATTTTAAATAGCTGCTTCAGAAGTTTTTGTAGATAGTTGAATTATTTATGACGTCATCTATATTGGAAGTAGACTTTATAGAAGTGATGCAGTATTTTTAACAATTTCATATTAAATTATAGATGGAATAAACTTTGTTATCGTGTGGTACACAGTTATGAAGTTATTTGTACGAAGAAGAAAAGAAGTGTTTTAATCTAAAAATAGAGGCCTCAATACGAGCCTCTATTTTTAGATTAAAATGTATAATATAAAATCTGAATTTTATAATTTATAATTTTGATGTGATATGATATTATAGTACTTAGAAAAATGTTTTCTTAAAACATATGGAGGTTAAAATGAATAGAAAGTTGAAAAATGTAATACTATTTGGAATTTTTATTGTAATTCTTTTTTTATCTACATTAACAAAACAGTTTTCAACAGATATTTTATGGAAGCAGGATGAAAATTCTACAAGAGAGTTTCAAGGAATTCTATTTCAAAATCCATCTGATATCACCAACTTAAGGGTTTCCAGGACTCCGGTTGATGGATATGGTGGAAGACTTATAAAGTATGGTGTTGAATTTTCATACATAGGGGATGGATCTAATTTTAGAATTTTAGGAACGCCGGTAAGGCAAGTATTCTTTGAAGCACCGATAGAAGTAAAATATAGCGTAGCTAATTTAAAAGGTGATTATGATAAGATAAGTAATATGCTGTTTAATGAAAAATTGTCATTAAAACTTCCGCTTGATTCTAAAGAAACTAATCTTAAAGCTAAATCTGAAATAAGAGTTAAGCTTGATTCAAATGTTGAAAGCTATAATTTCTCGTTGTACTATGAGCCAATGGACATAAAATACAGACAAGAGGATGTTATATCCAGAACTTCAGTATTTTTGACAAATGCTAAAGTGGATAAGTTTACAAATTCACAAAAAGTCACTGATGCACAAAATATATCTTTTTCAGATTCAGGATTTACAGTAAATGCACAAGAGTTTAAAGATAACGCTAAGCTATCCGGAATAACTATAGTGAATAATTTGGCTAGAATAATATTTATAGTGTCCACACTTTTAGTACTAGCACTTATTTGGCTAGATAAAAAGAATGTATTATCACTTAATATTTTGTTGACTATGTTGATGATTCTTACATTCTATAGATTATTAGATATGGGAGTTACTTCACTAGGAGCGCTTTTAATAATGCCTATAATAGGATATATATCAACTTGTATAGCAAGACTTATGGGCAAGGATACAATTCACTTGACAACAAAAGAATTAAAACAAAATTTAGCTTATACAATAATATTTTTTATAGTAATACTTATTGTGATAATAATACCTAGAGCAATTTAAAATTTAGCACTGATAAGTAAGTGTTCAGAATGAAGACAAACCCAGGAAAAATCTCCTGGGTTTTCTAATATTATTAAATTTTTAATGAATGTTATAATATCTGGGCTGATTGTTTCTGTTTAACTGCTCATTAAATTTTTACATCAGAAAATTATTATCCATTTGATATTGTAATTTAAGTTTAAAATTAATGTTCTTAAAAGTCTCAAGAAAAAATTGTTTTCTAAATTCTGGTATTCATTAAAAGTTACTAAAAGTGGTGCTATAGAAAGTTTTTACACATTTTGAAATACCATCTTTTAAAATAGAAATAAAATTTAAAAACGTAAACAAAATTAAAAATAATCCATTTTTAGATATTATAATTAAATTTTTAAATAAGCATAGTTATTAACAAATAATAAATTAAATAAAGGACATAGATAAAAGAGTATAGTATATATTTAACACTCGATAAAGTGATAAATTAATAAAAATAATTTATTTACAAAATAGATGGAAAGTAATAAAATATTATATAAGAAATCGTTTTATTTAATTATGGAGGTTATTAATGAAAAAATCAGATTTTTTGGACAGGCTATTTGATTTATCGGGTAGGAATACTTCTGTAAAAACTGAAGTTTTTGCAGGAATTACAACATTTATGACTATAGCTTATATTTTAGCTGTTATACCCGGTAATTTAAGTGAAACGGGGATACCAAGAGGTGCTGTGTTCACGGCAACAATTATAAGTACTATTTTTGCAACATTAATAGCTGGGTTATATGCTAATTTACCATTTGTGTTTAGTACATTATTGGGATTTGATTCATTTTTTGTATTTTCAATTGTATTTGGAATGGGAAAAAGTTGGCAATTTGCTTTAACATCAGTTTTAATAGCCGGGATAATCTTAACAATACTTACAATTTTTAAAGTACGTATAACATTAAGCAATGTTATACCTATGAATTTAAAAATTGCAATGGTTGTTGGACTCGGTCTATTCGTAACATTTATAGGTTTAAAGAATGCCGGTATTGTAGAAGCAGGGGGAGCTATTTTAAAAATAGGAGATATAACAAAGCCTGAGGCTTTATTAGCTTTGTTTGGGATTATTGTACTTTCTGCTATGAATTATTTTAAAATAAAAGGTTCTTTCTTGATTACAATAATAGGAAGTACGGTGGTAGCAATTGTTACAGGGATAACATCTTTACCGGAGAATATTGTAAGCTTGCCGCCTTCTTTTATGCCAACTGCTTTTAAATTTGTAGGAACTGAAGAAATTTTTACTACAGACATGGCTGTATGTGTATTCGTTTTCATTTTCATGTCTATTTTTAACAATATAGGAACTGTAACAGGCCTTTCAATAAAAGCGGGATTAACAGATGAAAATAATGAAGCAAAAGATATGAATAAATCTTTTCTAGTAGATTCTTTAGGAACAATTGTAGCGGGGTGTTTAGGAACAAGTGTTGTGGGAACAACATTAGAAACTTCAGCCGGCATAGAAGAGGGAGGGCGAACGGGACTTATGGCAGTGACAAGTGCATTAATGTTTGTACTCGCATTATTTTTTAGCCCACTATTTTTAATAGTACCAAGTGCTGCTATAACTCCGGTTCTCGTAACAGTTGGATTGTCAATGACAAGTGCAGTAAAAGCTATAGATTTTGATAATATAACAGAAGCTATACCTGCATTTTTAACCTTTATAATAATTCCTCTTACTTACAGTATTGCGGATGGTATTATGATAGGAATTTTATCTTATGTAGTATTAAATATTATAACTGGTAAATTTAAACAAATATCTTTACCAATGTATGCTATGGGAATTTTGTCTTTAGTTAAAATGTTATTTTTATAAGGAGAGAGAAATGTTAAAGAGTGATATGAAAGCGGATTTGATAATAAAAGATGTCAAAGTAATAGATGTATTTCAAAATGAAATTTACAAGGGAAATGTAGCAGTGAAGAATGGAAAAATTATTGGCATTGGAGATTATGAAGATGCAGATGAGATTGTAGATGCAAAAGGATCCTACCTATCACCAACTATGACTGACGGACACGTGCACATAGAGTCTTCTATGGTATCTCCAGCTGAATTTTTAAAATGTTTAGTTGCAAGAGGAGTTTCAACTATAATAGCAGATCCACATGAGATAGCAAATGTGTGTGGGCTTGATGGGCTTGAATACATAATAGATGAAACAAAAGATCTACCGGCACATGTATATGTAATGTTGCCATCATGCGTTCCATGTACACCATTTGAAACAAGTGGAGCTATTTTAAAAGCTTGCGATTATAAAGAGATGATAAATGACCCGAGAGTTTTGGGGTTAGGAGAAATGATGGATTTTGTTGGAACAGTAAATCGATCAGAAGACATCTTGGAAAAAATTGACTTGGCTAAAAATAGCAATAAGGTAGTAGATGGACACGCCCCGCTTTTATCAGGAAAGGCGTTGGACGATTATGTATTAGCTGGTATTTTAACAGACCATGAGTGTTCAGCTGTAGATGAAATGAAAGAAAAGATTCGCCGAGGAATGTACATTCAATTAAGAGAAGGTACAGCTGCTAAAAATTTAGAAGCACTGATAAAAGGAGTTACAAAAGATAACATAAGTCGTTGTTTCTTCTGTACAGATGATAGACATCCGGAAGACTTGTTAAAAGATGGAAATGTAGATAACAATGTGAGAAAAGCAATTAAATTGGGGATGGAACCTTTAGATGCAATTAAAATGGCAACTTTAAATCCGGCTCAGTGTTACAAAATGGAAAATTCAGGGGCAATTGCACCGGGGTATGTTGCAGATTTCTTTTTATTCGATGATTTGAATAACATAAACGCAAAAGCAGTTTTCATTGGAGGCAAGAAAGTAGCAGAAGATGGAAAAGTAATAGTAGATTTTCCACAAAAACTTTCTCCAAAGGTACTTTCAAAAATGAATATAAGAGATTTTAAATTAGAAGATTTAAAACTTAGATTGAATTCAAACAGAGTCCATGTAATTGAAATGGAAAAAGAATCACTTTTAACTAAGAAAATCATCTGTGATGTAGATGTGAAAGATGGTTACTTCGAATACTCAGATGACGGAATAAGAAAAATAGTGGTAATTGAAAGACACACCGGAAATTCTGCAATAGCAATAGGATTGATAAAGGGATATGATATAAAAAATGCCGCTGTTGGAACTACAATAGCACACGATAGCCATAATTTAGTTGTTATTGGGGACAATGATGAAGATATGCTAAACGTAATAAAGAAAATAGATGAGATGAGTGGTGGAATGGCAATATCTTCAAATGGAAAATTAGAAGGGTCTTTAAGACTTGATATAGCAGGCATTATGAGTAGTAAATCAATGACAGAAGTACATGAAGACATCAAGAAATTATTAGAAAAAGCAAAAGAGCTTGGAGTAGGAGATGGAATAGATCCATTTATGACTCTTGGATTTATGGCTTTACCGGTTATACCGGATATAAAGATGACAGACAAAGGATTGTTTGATGTAAATGAGTTTAAACACATTCCTTTAGAAGTTTAAAAGTTAATAAATTAGAAAGTGCTTTTAGTAGCACTTTTTATTTTGCAAATTTTCATTGACAAGTAAACTTGGCGGGGATATAATTCAATTACCAAGTAAACTTGTCAGGAGGTATTAAAATGTTAAAAGAAGAAATACTTAAAAAGAGTAGAGATGAAAATTTTGATGAAGCAAAAGAAAGTTATTCAATGCAAGGTCTAAAAACAGGTTTCAATTTGATGTCTTTAGTATTTGTGTTAATTTATGTTTCATGTGCTATAAGAGGAAAAGATGTAGTTTGGAGAGAAGCTATTCTTGGAATGTATCTGATATTTGTCTCATCTCAAGGCTATACATTATATAGATTTAATAGACAAAAATTTTATTTATTTCAATTTTTAGTAGCTTTAATGCCGGCAGTGATTTTAATTTTAGCTACTCTGTATTGGATATGGTTGAAATAACTTAGGAGGTTACAATGGATATAGAAGAAATATTAAAAAAGAACAGAGACAACAAAGAAGATGAAGGAACGGGAAATGTACACACTAGAGGATTGAAATTAGGATATAAAACATTTACATTGTTAGTTATATTTTTTATTGTATTTAATATTTTTACAGGGCAAACAAGTTATGCAATACAATCTATATTTTGTGGAGTTATAGCGGCTGAATATTATGAAAAGTATAAATTTTCAAAAGAAAAAATTTTTTTAGCAGTGTTTATTTTAAGCTGTATCGCATTCATAGTATTGTTACTAAACCATGTAAAGTATATTTTGTCATAGAGGTGAGGGTATGAATAAAGATGAAGTATTAAATAAATATAAAAAAGAAAATACATTTGGTGATGAGAGAGAAAGAAGTCTTAAACTAAAGAGTTATGAATTGGGAACAATTTTTGCAAGTATAGCTTTTATAATTGTGTGGATTGTTGGAAGATATAAAAATTTAGATATTTCTCAAGCTACTTTTGTATTTATGGCGACAATAGTTGGTAGATTTGTTTCAAAGTTATATAATAAAAATTATAGTGGTAATTTTGAAAAAACATCATATATTTTAGTGATAGTTGGCGGGTTAATTTTATTTTTTTCACAAATAGTGGATTGGTTGAGATAATGGACGAAAGCTTAAAGTTAAAAAACAATTTAAAAGAGATAAGAGCAGAAAAGAAAATGTCACAACAAAATTTAGCTGATATTGTTGGCGTTTCAAGAAATACTATAAGTTCAATTGAAACAGGACAATTTAACCCAACGGCAAAATTAGCACTTATAATATGTATTGCACTTGATAAAAAATTTGAAGAAATATTTTATTTTTAATATCAATAAGAGAGGGACTGTTGTAAAATGTCCAAAAGAAAAACGAATAGCGGAATGAGCTGACCCTTAAAGTTGGAATACAAAACCTAACTTAAGGGTTTTTTTATGCCAAAATACAATTTAGAATTTAAAATAAAAATAGTAGGGGAATATATATCAGTTAACATTGGCTTGAATTCACTGTTTAATAAATATAACTTTGAATTCAGATTAGAACGTAAATTAATTCTTATTAAATTTTAGGACTGGAAAGATTAAAACGCTTTCTCAAAAACAATTCGTATAGTATAGAATTTAAATTAAAAGAGAACTAAATTTTAATGTATAAAGTTTAGAATATTTAAAAACACTAATACGAAAAGGAGTGTTATAGGTGGATGACTATAGAAATATTATCAGTAATTTTGGAGTAGGAAATTTTGCTAATAACAATTTAAAAATATCAATGAATATAAAATGAAATATTCATTGATATTTAAACTTGTCAACGTTATAATATATATGAATAAAAAATAAAAAATTCATAGGGTTGTTCATAAAATTTGGAGGCTTAGATGGCAAAGGCATTTACAGAAGAAGAGAAGGTTAAAATCAAAGAAGCTATTATGGAAACGGCACTTGATTTGTTTCATGAAAAAGGGAAAAAATCTCTTAATATTTCAGAATTGACAAAAAGAGTAGGGATAGCTCAAGGAAGTTTTTATAATTTTTGGAAGGACAAAGAATCTCTGATTATTGATTTAATGGCATACAGATCAATACAAAAATTGAATGATATTGAAAAGGAGTTCTCAAATTCATTAACAAATCCTAAAAAATTTCTTTCAGATGTTATTTATAGGTATGCCATAGATATGGCAACTAAAATTAAAACGCAGCCTATTTATCAAGAGGCATTTAAAATATTTGCAAGTCAAGATTCAAAGAAAATAAACAGAGTAGAGAATCTTTATGGAGATTTTGTGGATAGGTTAATAGACTATTGGTACAAAAATAGTGCAGTAAAAAGCGTAGATAAGCAAGGATTATCCAATGCTTTTGTCGGTAGTTTTGTGATATGTTCAAATTACATTCATTTTAATGAAGATACATTTGAGGAAGTGTTACATATTTACATAGAGAGTATTATTAACAGGTATATAGAAATATAGTTTTAAAAGGGAGACCATTATGATACTAAATTTTGATGAGATAAAAAAGGAAGATGTTTTACTCGCCGGAGGAAAGGGGGCCAATCTTGGAGAAATGACCTCTGCAAATATAAATGTTCCGAGTGGATTTGTTATTACATCGGATGGCTATAGAGATTTTTTAAAGGAAAACAGTATTGATATTTTTATTGAAAATGAAATTAAGAAATCAGGAAATGATGAAAAAGTTCTATTAAGTATAGCTGAACATCTTAGAAACAAGATAAAATCCGGAAAATTTCCTAAATTACTTGAGAATACAATAAGACAAAAATATTTTAGTCTTGGAGATAATGTAAGAGTTGCCGTGCGTTCATCTGCAACGGCGGAAGATTTACCGGATGCAAGTTTTGCAGGACAACAGGAAACCTATTTAAATGTTCAAGGCATTGAAAGTGTATTAAATGGTGTGCGTAGTTGTTACGCATCTTTATGGGGAAACAGAGCGGTGAGCTATAGATTACACCAAGGTTATGACCAAAGTTCCGTTTCAATTGCCGTTGTTATTCAGGAGATGGTAGAAAGCGAAAAAGCGGGAGTTTTGTTTACTGTGAATCCGGTAAGTAAAAAAGAAAATGAGATGCTAATAAATGCAAGTTATGGGTTAGGTGAGAGCGTCGTAAGTGGAAGAGTAATAGCAGACAGTTATATTGTTGACAAAAATGGAGAAATTATTGAAGTAGCTATTGGAAGCAAGGAAACCCAGATTATATATGGAGAGAAAACCACGGTAGAGGTAGCGGTTTATGATAATGATAGAAAAAAACGAGCATTAAATGATAAAGAAATATTAGAGCTGATAAAATCCTGTTTGAATATTGAAAAACATTATAAAATGCCAATGGATATTGAGTGGGCAATTAAAGATGATGAAGTATATATTTTACAGGCAAGAGCTATTACCACATTGAAACATTCTATAGATAGTCTATCTGAAGACAATTTGGTCCAAAAATATACAAAGGATAAAAAAATCAATAAAAGTACACGAAAAATGATGTCATTTCTTTTAGAAAAAATGCCTTTTGCATATAGAGTGCTTGATTTCGACTATTTTACGGCAATTAATGATCAGAAAGTTAACATTTTATCGGAAGTCGGAATTGTTTTACCAAGAAATCCGATTATAGATGATGATGGAATACAAACCTTTTCTGATACAGGCAAACAAATCAATAAAAATATATTTAAGTTTTTTAAGATTTTAAATAAAATGAAAGATTTTGACGATTGCTATCATAAGTGTAGCGATTTTATGGAGGAATATGAATCTCAAATAGAAAAAGTTAAGAGTTTAAATTTTGAAAATATGACATTGGAAGAATGCAAAAAATTTATGGAATACAGTTATATTCTTTTACAAAAATTAGCATATGACAGATTCAAATACGCTTTATTCCCATCAGTTTTAAACGATAAAAAATTTACTAAAATAATCAAAAAAGTAAATGCCAACTATTCTTCATTTGATTTTTATTGGGGCTTGGATAATAAAACATCAGCAGTGACAAATGATATTTATGAAATGGCTTGTGAGATAAGAAAAAACGAGTCTTTAAAAAGAGATATTATTTCAGGAGAAAGTTATAAAGAATTATATGAAAATCATGATGATTTTAAAGATATAACAGATAAGTTTATGAGAGATAACGGATTTAAATCTGATTATAATTGCTATTGTTTATCTGCAAAAACATTTATTGAAGATCCTGATAGATTAATAAATATATTAAGACCTATATTAAACACAGATGAAAGTAGTGATGAGATTAAACAGAGTAAAGACTTTTCTGAGTTAATGATAAGGCTAAAAGAAATTTATGGACATAAGTTTCAAAATATAGAAAAACAAATAGAATATTTCAGATATTTTCATGTAGTTCGTGAGGAAAGCCAATATTTTTGGGAAACCTTATTTTATTATGTAAGACAGTGTGTTAAAAGAATCAACTGTATTCTTATTGGAACTGAAGATTATGAAATTGGGATTGCCAATCTGTTTTATAAAGAACTCTTGAAAGCAATGAATAGGGGTAGTCTAAATGAATCGGATAAGGAAAAAATAAATAGGAGAAATGAAAAGTTTCCTTTGGCAATAAAAGTATGGGAGGCCTCAAAGTTGTTAATTTTTGAAACAAATGGAGATGTTTTAAAGGGCGTAAGTGGAAGTGCCGGTATTGTAGCCGGAAGAGTGTGTATAATAAATAATCCGAAGGAATTTTATAAGATGAAAAAAGGTGATATATTGGTTTGCCATCTTACCGATCCTGAGTGGACACCGTTATTTAAGCTGGCAAGTGCAGTTGTAGCTGATACAGGTTCTGCTTTAAGTCATGCTGCAATTGTTGCAAGAGAGTTTAATATTCCGGCGGTGCTGGGGGTAGGATTTGCTACTACAAAATTTAAAGATGGGGATATGATTCAAGTAGATGGCAATAAAGGTGTAGTTAGAGGTTTGTAGCATGAACTTAAATAATAAAAAAGAATTGAGAAGAAAGGCTATTTTAAACGATGCTCTTCTACCATTATTAGTTAAAACTTCCATTCCCACCATTATAGGCATGCTTGTCATGGTTATTTATAATCTGACAGATACATTTTTTGTCGGCATTTTAAATAATAAATCTATGACAGCTGCTATTGGCATTGTGTTTAGCTTTATGGGATTTATTCAAGCGATTGGATTTTGGTTTGGCTATGGAAGTGGAAACATAATGTCGAAAAAGATTGGAGAAAATGAAGAAAAGGAAGCAGAGATTATATCGTCTATTGGAATTCTCTTTGCTATTGTCATCGGTATTTTGATAGCTGTTTTATCATGGTTTTTTATTTTACCATTATCAAAATTTATAGGCGGAAGTGCTTCTGAAAACTTGTTGAATTTTACAGTAGAGTATCTAAAGGTAATTATTATAAGCATTCCATTTGGTCTTTATTCTATTACTCTTTACAATCAATTAAGACTATGTGGAAATGTAAAAGACGGAATGATAGGATTGATAAGTGGAATGGCTGTTAATATGGCGCTTGATCCTATATTGATGTTCGGATTTAAATTTGGCTTTATTGGAGCCGGATATGCAACATTGATAGGACAAATTACAGGGTGCATCGTATTAACGAATTTATCAGAGAAAAATGGGAATATTGCTGTTGACTTAAAAAAAGTAAAACTGAATAAAGAAAGAGTATACCATATTTTGGCAGGAGGAATGCCTAATTTTTCAAGGCAATCTATTACAAGCATAGCTCTGATTTTGCTTAATGTTGTAGCTGCAAAATACGGTGATAGTGTTATAGCAGCATTGACAATAAGCTCAAGGATAGTGGCATTGGCATATATGATAATGATAGGTTGGGGACAGGGATTTCAACCTATCTGTGCAATGAATTACGGAGCAAAGCAATATGATAGAGTTAAGAAAGCTTTTAAGATTTCAGTAATAGTTGGGACAGTTTTTTTAATTGTGTCGGCAATTTTGTTATATGTTTTTTCTGAACCGCTTATTAAAGCTATGTCAAATGATAATGAAGTTATTTTAGTCGGTTCTGAGATACTGAGTATGCAATGTATTACATTGCCACTTTTAGGATACTTTGCAATAAGTAGTATGCTTATGCAGAATATAGGACAATATTTTTGGGCATCAATCATTTCAATTTCAAGGCAGGGAATATTTTATATCCCATTGATATATATTTTGTCAAATATGTTTGGGGAATTTGGAATATATTTGCTACAACCGGTGGCAGATGTTTTATCATTTGTTTTAGCGGTTATTTTAGTTAGAAAAATAAAATTTAATAATTATAAATTCAAACAAGATGTTATTGAAAGTTTATAAAATATTTATACAGGAGGCAAAAATGTACAGTTAAAAACATAATTCTGTAGTTAAAGCATTAGAGTGGGTATAATATAAATAAAAAAGAATAGCATTAATATAATGGAAATATTTATAAATGATTATAACTACGTTGAATAGCTATTATGGAGTTTTGAAATATGAAAGAGATAATAATTATAGATGATGATGTTGTATTATGTAATCTAATTAAAAAATGTTTAAGTACAGAAGGATATTCTGTATACATTGCCAATAATGGACTGGACGGATATAAAAAAATACGAAATTCAAACAATCTTTGCTTGGTTTTATTAGATATTATGCTTCCTGATTTTGATGGATTTCAAGTTTTAGAGATGATAAGAGAAGAATACACTGTTCCGGTTTTAATGTTGACCGCAAAGTCTGATGATGATTCGAAAATTTATGGACTCAAACAAGGTGCGGATGATTATCTAACGAAGCCGTTTAATATCAATGAACTTAAGGCAAGAGTTGAAGCTATGGTCAGAAGATTCACAGACTTTAATCAGAAAAGTACAGATCAGTCTAAAGAAATCATAATAGAAGACATGAGAATAGATAAAGAGAATAGAACTGTAAAAATAAGTAATAACAGTATCGAATTAACAAGTAAAGAATTTGACTTGTTATATTTTCTCGCATCTAACAAAGGGAGAATTTTTACAAAAAAACAAATATATACGAATGTTTGGGAAGAAGATTATCTTTTTGATGATAGTAATATCATGTCCTTTATAAGTAAACTCCGAAAAAAATAGAACCTAACCCTGAAGAACCGACCTATATTTTGACAGTAAGAGGCGTTGGTTACCGTTTTAGTAAGGGGGAATGATGTATGGATATAAAAACCATCATAATCTTGATGCTTTTTTGTGTGATCCTATATTTAGTAAAAAAGATTACGTATATAAAAAAGAAAATAGATAGGATTCAAGAGGTACTTGTTGATATCAAAAATGGTGATTACAATCGTAGAATTTTAATTAAGAGAAATGATACTACTGAAAAAATTTGCCACGATATAAATGAGATAACACTGCAAAGTCAAAATAAACTTATAGAGCAAAAACAGGCGGAGCAGGCATATAAATCACTCATGACAAGTTTATCTCACGATGTAAAAACTCCTTTAGCATCTATGGTTGGGTATTTGGAAGCAGTTCAAGAAGGACTTGTTACAGGTGATGAAAAAGATGACTATATAAAGGTTTCTTTAAGTAAAGCACATTACTTAAAGGATTTTGTAGAAAAACTTTTTGATTGGGTAAAATTGGATTCCGGAGAATGGAAGTTTTCTTTTGAGGATAAGGATTTGAACGAATTAACAAGAAATGTGGTAAGCGAATGGATCCCTATTTTGGAAGAAAAACATATAAGTTATGAAATTGAAATTCCGGAAGGGGAATGTAATATAAGGATAGATGAAAATGCTTATTTTAGAAGTTTAAACAATATTATAAACAATATTATTGTTCATAGTAATTGTGATAGAGTACATTTGAAATTAGAAGAATCGGATACAAAACTTGTTTTGACGATTTTAGATAATGGAGATGGTATAAGTAAAAAGGACTTACCATATGTATTTGACAGAATGTATCAGGCAGATAGTTCAAGATTAACAAAAGGTTCAGGGCTTGGATTATCAATCTCCAAAGAATTATTGCGAGTAAATAATGCTAAAATAAGCGTAAGTAGTGTGCCTAATATAAAAACTGTTTTTACTGTAGAGTTTGCAA
>NZ_JAXDSS010000036.1:0-2351 GCF_034090345.1 Peptoniphilus sp.
TTATATATTCTCTTTTGTTATTAGTTTTTTTGAGTTCTACTTCTAATTCTTGAATTTGTTTTTGTATATCTTTCATAATATTATTATACTACATTAAATCACACAATTGTATCTATTGTTTAACGGATATTAGTATTAAAAAGTGTATAGGAAGGATTATCTTGCAAAAGCTCTCTGTCCACCAAATAGTTAAAATATCCGTTTAGATGCTTTCTTTTGTTGTTAAAAGTGGTGTTACCGTTATTAACAGAAACATATTTAAAATATTCTAAAACCTTCTGACATAAAGAATTAAAATTACTTATATCAAGTTCGCCGATAACATCCTTGAAATTTAAAAAAACCTTATAATAACTGTTAATCGAAATATCCTTTGAACCCTCTATTTTTTTAAAATCTAAAAACTCTCTTTCTTTCTCTGTTAATTTCTCTAAATACATAGTCAGTCTCCTTCTTTTTTAAAATTATTTGTTAAATGGGTGGTAGACTGACCTTAAAAAGCATAAAAAAAATCCAACCTTGTATTTTACAATTTTACAAGGTTGGATTTAGTGTGGTGGAGGCGGCGGGAGTCGAACCCGCGTCCGAAAGCCCTTCACAGACAGCTTCTCCGAGTGCAGTCACATCATTTAAATTCGATTTAAATCCTTGATGAACAAAGTCTTTAAATTATAACAACATTAATACCTACTAAGATATGTTGTCTTTCCTAGCTTCGTGTCCCGTTAATTTGACACCTTACTCTAAGCCACGGGGTTCAAAGAGAAGATGAGCTGCGCTTAGGCAGCAAACGCTAATTCGTTATTGTCGTTTAATTTTTTTTGAGACTTTTACGTTATTCTCAAAACGACTCGCTACTGTAAGCTCCAAACCCCCGTCGAAACCAGTTTCGCCCCCAAGATGGATAATATAATTATAAATTAAAAACTACTTTCGGTCAATTAAACTTAAATAGTAACCGCAGATTCCGCCAATAAAGTTTAATAGAAAGTCATCTATATCAAAAGTTCTGCCAACTGTGAGTTGTATAATTTCTATTGACAAAATGGCCATAGTAAGTATTAGAGAGATACTCTTTATTTTTTTGAATTGAGGATATATTTTTGTGAGTAGATATCCAAATGGAATGAACAAAAATGTATTTCCAAAGATATTTAATATTGTATGAGATATACCGGCATATAATATATAGTTTTTAATGGTTCTAAAAGGAATTAAATTTATTTTAGAATGCTCCAATATATTTTTGAAATTTCCCGCCATGTCAAAGTATTGTGTACTGTTAGAGCCAACAACGTATGAGTTTGGCATAAAAAGGAATATGCTCATAGTCAATATATAAGAATAAAAAATACTGATATAAAACTCTCTAATTGGCGAAGAACCTTTTTTCAAATGAGGGAAAAAATGAGTTCTTATAATTGAAAAACAAATGAATGTTACTGAAAATATTATTATCGCTTTTGAAAGAAAAAATAAAATCAATTTTATATCGTCCAATCTGTAAAGTTTTCTATATAGAAATCACATTCTTCTTTTAGCATTTCATAGTTGGCAATAGAATATTGGTCAATTACACAACAAGTTTTTATTCCAGTTTCTTTAGCTGCTAATAGGGCAAATTCGGAATCATCAAATAGAAGTGTAGAGCTCGCTGAAATTTTTTCGATATCTAATATTTTATCAAAGAATTTAGGGGAGTCTTTTTTCTCGCCAACGGTATCTGATGTGTATATGCCATCAAAATAATGGTATATTCCAAATTTATCTAGTGTAGGTTTTACAAATTCTTCATTTGTAGCAGTTGTAAGTAGCACTTTTTTTCCAAGTTCTTTATATTTTTTCAAGACTTCTATAGCCCCAATTTTAGGATCTACTTCATTTAAATAGAAGTACATTACTGTATTTTTAAAATCTTTATGGATTTTATCTGCGCTTTCTGGAAGATTGTAATATTCTTTTAAAAAAGCTGAGCTCATTACAAGGCTCATAGTGCTCATAGTTTTAATGACATCATCTGTTATTTTTAGATTTTTACGAAGTAGAAAGTTGCTTCCAAGATTTTTCCACATGTGCATGGAATCTAAGAGGGTACCATCTAAATCGAACATAATTGTGTTCATACAAACTCCTTATTTATAGAAATATAAACATTATAAGAAATAAGGTTTATAGCATTATTTAAATTTAGGTATAAAAAAAGCACCGCTAATGCGATGCTTTTTGATGGTCGGGGTGAGAGGATTTGAACCCCCGGCCCCATGGTCCCAAACCACGTGCGCTACCAAACTGCGCTACACCCCGAAATCAAAGTACTAATAAATTATAATTCTATTATGAAAATTTTGCAA